>CATMVR010000057.1 GCA_950075905.1 uncultured Persicitalea sp.
CAGCTTGCGGTAGGCTTTCAGCTCCTGAACATGCGCCGGCGACTCGTCCAGCCACGCCTGCACCCGCTCTATTTCAAGGGGGGTGGCGGTGCTGGCCAGGTAGCGGGCCAGTAGCTCGTCGGATAAAGATGGACTAGGTCTGTTCAAGGTTGTCTACGTAAAGACGGTTAAAAAAACAAAAGCATACTTACCACAAAAAATGGCAGATAGTCGGCCAATTCCTGGCGTAGTATCCGCAGGGCTTTTCCGATCTGGTTTTCGATGGTTTTGATGGAAAGTCCCAGTTGATCCGCTATTTCCTGGTACCTGAGCTCATCGAAGCGGCTCATCCGGAATATCACCTGGCACTGCTCGGGAAGCCGCGACACGGCCCGTTCGATGCGCTCTTCCAGTTCGCTGCCGTGAATGGCGTCCGTTACCGAATCGTACCCCTGCGGTTGGTAGTACAGCGAGTATTCGCGGTGCGTTTCGCGCACGCCGTAGTGCTTGATCCGGTTGAGGCAGTGGTTGTGCACCGCCCGGTAGAGGTAGGCTTTCAGGGATAACGTAATTTCGAGGCTCTCGCGCTTTTCCCAGATACCCAGAAACACCGTCTGCACCATTTCTTCCGCCTCGTCCTCGTCTTTGAGCATAGAACCTGCATAATGAACCAGGCGCTCGTAGTAAGTACGAAACATCTGCTCAAAAGCGGACTCCCGGCCCTGCCGGATGCCCTGCACGATTTCGGGATCGGATAGCTGACTCAATGCGTTTGCTTGTTTTGGGGGCAAAAATACGCAATCCGCAGGGAGTTCTGCCTCACGATTGGGAAGAACGGTTGCTATCAAGTTTGAGTTTCTTTTTCTCTGGGACAACTTGCCCCGCTACCCACCCCTATGAGGAGGGAAAAAAACTTTTTTAAAATATAAATAGGGGGATGTGCCAGCACGAATGTCACAAAGAAAATCGGCCTGGTCCGTAAGTACCTTAAACCATTACAATACAAATTTCACTATTAGCCATGAAACGTTCCTTTTCATTTTACGCAGTCCGCAGTCTTTTTTTCGTCCTACTTCTTAGTGGATTACAGTCTTGTATTTACATCAACACCAACGACAACATTCCGCCCCGGGGTATTCAGACCCGCGACATCAACCTGATCAACTTTGATCAGCTTGCTATGGGAAGCGCCTTTGTGGTGCATGTGAAGCAGGGAGCTACCTTTCGGGTACAGGCTACGGGCGAGCTCAACGATCTCGACGACCTGGAAGCTACGGTAAGCCGGGCGGGGGTGCTGGAGATTAGGTACCGCAATACCTGGCGGGGCAATCGCGACCGGATGGACATCGACATTACCCTGCCTACCTTGCGGGCCGTAGATTTTTCGGGCGCGTCGGTCTCAACCATTGAGGGCTTTCCCAGTCTGCGCAACCTGGATATTGTGCTGTCGGGGGCATCCAAATCCACCTACTATGGCTCCGCCGAGCGACTGACCCTGGACCTGTCCGGGGCCTCTCAGCTTGATTTGAGTGGCACGGGCACCTTCCTGACCGGCGACCTCTCCGGTGCCTCCCAGCTCTACGCCTTTGACTACCCGGTCAACGAGGCAGATCTGGGCTTGTCGGGAGCCAGCCGGGCCCGGGTCGCGGTCAATAAGCTGCTGAAAGTAGACGCCAGCGGCGCCAGCAATGTACGTTACAAGGGTACTCCCACCCTCGAAAGACAGCTCTCTGGCGGCAGTACCGTCACAAGGGAATAGTGCTATTTGATCATTCCGTAGCGGGCTTTGGCCGCATTGCGCGACATCCCGTCGAAGTGCCACCACTCGGTGGGATTTACCGAAAAACCGGCCTGGGTCATGGCCTGCCGCAGGGTATTCCGGTTGGCTACCTGCCGGGTGGTGAGTTTACCTTCGCGCAGTAGCTGTGACTCCATGCGTGGATAAGCCAGAGGCCCAAAAAAATCGTAGGGGGTTCCCATATCCAGGGGAACCCCTTCTGCGTTGGCGACCGTAAGATCCACGGCACAGCCAAAGTTATGAATCGAACCAATTCTGGGGTCGGCCACGTACTGTGTTTTGCTTCTGGCAGGAATTTTAAGGTCATCCAGCGCATCCCAGAGCTGGTACTGCACCGAATTGGGCCGTGCGGCGTCGTATATCAGAAGTGAGTGATCAGGGTGGTTTCTTTTCAGTATCTCACTCGCTTTTGCCAGCTTTTTGGCGATGGCGGGTTGCAGATACGCCCGGGTCAGCTCACCATACACGTCTTTTTTAATAAAGTTATCGGTCTTGGAATATTTCAGTTCTACCCGAATATCCGGCTCTACCTCCTGCACATCTACCAGCCCCTGGTCAATCATCTGTTTTTCAAGCGCTGAGATTTCCTGCTGTTTGAGTATGGATACCGCTTGCGCCGGGATCGAATCCACCAAAGTGCTCTCTTCTTTGGACGGAGTGGTATCATTGGATGAACTGGATTTGGTGCAGGAAACGCCCACTCCTACTACTATAATTGCTAAAAGTTGGCTTTTGACCATGCTTATCGATTGTAAGTTTATCGTAAATAGCTGATTGCGTAAAATTAAAAAAAGTTTCCGGCAAGTACCCATACAAAGCCGGACGCATATCGCTGACCGGTTAATCAATTCCTTACCATTTTCTTTTTTCTATGGACAATTAAGTTATGGATTAGTTATATATTTCAAAAAAAATTAAATGCCCAAAATTGACAATCAAGACACATGGCAGAAAGGGAGACTATACGGAATTACCGCCACTCATACTTTTCCGTAAGCAATACGGAAGTTTTTAAACGACCAATCAAACAAGTGACGGCCACTGAGGTTATATTTGAAGAAAGAGTATTAATCAAATACCCGATTCGTGCAAATTACATAAGCATCCGCTACCATGGCGTCTATTAACGTTTTACTGGCCGATGATCATACGGTGATTTTGGATAGTCTTGCCATGATGATTTCAACGCTGGATGGCATACGGGTAGTTGGCAAAGCAACCAATGGCCGGGAGGCTCTGGAAAAGATCGCTACTTTGGATGTGGACATTGTACTCTCAGACATGCACATGCCCGAAATGAACGGCATCGAGCTGGCCTGGCAACTAAGCGAACAATACCCCGAAGTACGCCTTATACTCCTTACTATGGAGGAAGAACCCGACGTAGTGCAGGCGGCGGTACTTGCCGGCGTATGGGGATATGTGTTAAAAAGAGCTTCTGTGCAGGAATTGGAAAACGCCATTCGGGCGGTGACCGGCGGGGGGAAGTACTACATGGAAATCTCTGATGGGGAAGCCCGCCCTTCTGATAGTACTAACCTGTCTGACCCACCGGAGACAAAAAGCAACATAGGTCAACTCAGCAAACGCGAAATCCAGATCATCCGGATGATCGTGAACGATGTTCCTGGTCCTGAAATAGCCAAGCAACTATTCATTTCGCCCACAACCGTGGATACCCACCGTCGTAATATTTTCCGAAAACTCAATATCCACACCGCGGTGGCACTAACCCGCATCGCCCTTGAAAACAAGCTCGTATAACCCTTCCCGAACCAGCATAAAGCACCCGCAACATACTGACAACCAGGCAATAGATTCTGAAAAATATAACCTGCACCTGACTAACCGTCAGGTTTTTTTGTAGTTTTTACCGTTTACTAATTACGCCTAAAATACTGTAAATACAGTATTGATGCTTCGAGAAATTCCTCCCAAATTTGCCACAGGAAAAAAAAAGAAAAAATTGGGAGTAAACTTACCGCTGATTTTTTCTCCTGTTTGCTAAAAAAAATTAACTCGTTTGGGTCTTACGGATGTACAACGTTTGTAACGTCACCTAACTTAAAAACGGAGTCCATAAAATCAAAGAAAAGGGCATATATCCACCCATTTTTAATTGACTCCAACCGGTGGATAAACTAAGATTTGCCACACCATACACACATTCAAAAAAACAGATAGATCCGGACTGAAAAGCCCGGATCTATTTTTTTGGACAGAGGTACTGACCAGTTCCGCTACTGCTTGTCTTCTTTGGTCCAGTCTACCTTAAACTTCCCGTTCTTCACCGGGATGGTATCTGTGTCCTTTGTCTTTTTAGAATTATCGTGGTCATGCGGGTCGCCATTAACGACCATCCCGGCTCCCGCTTTGGTCAGCAGTTTGCGCTCTAGGTTGGCCCGCAGACCGCTACCCGTCATGGTAGCCAGGGCTCTTTTCTGGTAGTACACCCCGTTGAGAGTTGCCTCAAAAGTACCTTCTATTGAGGTTGGAGTCACCGATGTAATAGTTACCGTTCCGTCCATTGACTCCCCATCGTGAAAGCCGTGGCCCATCTTTTTGGTTTCTTCGGTATAGTCTACCAGCGCCCAGATCCGGCTGTTGGACTTGGGTTGAAACCCTTTTTTCTCCATCGCTTCCAGGGATTCGATGGGGTAAGTACCTGGTTTGAGTTCATTGTCGAAGTAGTACAACCTGACCCAGAGCTGCACGTCGGGGCTAACTTCAAAGCCGGCAAAGGCCAGGTAGTTGAAGCCGCTCACCGGAATTTTCAATCGCTTGGCTTCTGCCTTCCATTCCTTTCCATCAATGGTGGCAGAAATGTAGTTTTCCGGGTTCTGAGCCATTCCGGCTACCGACACCAAAAGAGTCATCAAAAGAATTACTGATTTTTTCATGGCTTAAATTTGAATTGATTTTACAAACATATTCTCTCACAAAAGTACCCTGCGCCGAAGCCCTTTTCAAGCAGTACTGCCTGCAACTTAGTAAACGGTATCAGGCAGTTAGCCACAAAAAGAAACCGCCCTGTATCTGGTTATACAGGGCGGCAGAGGAGACGGGTAAGGGAACTAGTAGCGCCTTATTTTGACTTTTGAAAGTCCGGCATCGTAGCGAATCATTATTTTCCGGCTGGCGTCGTCGTAGTTCGGGGAGCGGTACAGCCCCTCGCTGACCCGCACCAGGTCATCCAGGTTCTTGACGTTCAGAGCCCCGTCGAGTCGCCCCTCGCAGCCCACCGATTCGGGCACTTCTACCGTCACGGAGGCTACACCAGATTCAATATCCACGTCGGTTTGGGGTAGTTTGTCACCCAAACGAATATCCATATCGGCTACCCCGGTACTAATTTTTAACGTTTTGACCTTGTAAGCACTCAGGTCAAAATCAGCCTTGCCAGCCCCTCCCCCCAGAGCAAAGTTCCAGACAGGATTTTCGTTGAGGTTTATTTCAATGTTGTTTTCCAGCTTTCCTCTTTTCAGCTTCACATTGTTGTTTTCCATCTTAAAGTCAATCACGGCAGTATTGGCGTTGCGGTTGTTGCGGATATTGGTCGTAAAGCCCCCGATGGAAGAGCGGGTATCTGCCTCAAACAGCTTGTCTGTGCTGCCGGTTAACTTAAAATCTCCCGCCCCCCCCTCAAAATTGAAGGTTACTTCCCGTAGGTCATCCTCCATTTCGTACTCATAGTGGCCGTTTTTAATATCCCGGTTTCCGGAAGCCGAGCTATCCTCGTCGTCCTCGTAGCCTTTATCCGGCTCGCGGTCACGGTTGCGCCAGCGCTCACGGTCGCCGAAGTCCCATTCGTCGTCATCATTGTCCCAGTCAAAGTTCCAGTTGCCCCGACGGTTGTCAAATGCCCGGTCGGTACGGTGCACAACGCCCCCCAGCACCGCCAAAGCAATGAGGATACCGGCAATACCGCCCCCAACGCCCCCTCGCTCCCGTCCGGAAGCCAGCAGGCTCAGTCCGGCCAGGATCAGCAGTACGGGCCAGTAGCGGGTTACCTCCTGCCAGTCGATATGGAGCAGGCCCATATTGCGCAGCAGCCAGAAAACACCCAGCAGAATCAGCAGGCCACCCCAGAATATTCCTTTTGAAGTTCTCATAGTTGGTCTCGGTTAAGAATTCGGATTGGAGTTGAATTGGTGACGGACCAGAAGCAAGGCTCCCGATACGATCAGAATAATGGGCAGGAAGAATTTTCCAAAATCAAAGTCGGATAGTTCCTCGATTAGAAACAGGCTACCCACTACGATGAGCATAATGCCCCAGAAAGTGTTACGAAAGTTCATGGCTCAATGTGTTTAGAGGTTCAAGATTATGTGATAACAATCAGGCTATTTAATCTGCGGCGAGTCGCCGTTCCGGTTGGTCTCCCCGTCGGGATCAGATGGCGCATCAGGATCAATAGACGGATTTCTGGGAGCGTCAAAAGGCCGATACGGCACGGGGTCGGGCTCTACCGGAGGAAACGGATCAACGGGCGGATTGGGGTCGGCCGGAGGGGTCGTCGGTGGTACCGATCCACTACCGTACTGCTCCTTGTCGCGCTGCCGGAGCAACAGGTACGCTCCTACTCCAATCAGCGCAATCGGCCAGATGTATTCCCGGATCTGGTACCAGTAGGGCAGCTCGTCCAGGAGCATAATAGCCCCAATACCCAGCAGCACTACGCCGATGATCTTGACGGCCCGGTCGGGATCGCTGGAGTTGGCAAACATCCCCGAATCACGGGGTGTGGAAGAGGGCGATGCCGGGTCTGGATTGGCGTTGTAGCTGGCGTGAGTGCTACCCACGGTGCCCTCGGGTAGCGCTACCCACAAAATAATGTATACGATGGCGGTCCAGAAAAACGTGGGGGGAATGGGCAGCAACAGCGCTACCGCCCAAATCACCCGGACGATGGTTTTATCAATGTTAAAGTAGTCGGCCATACCGGCGGCGACTCCTCCCAGCACGGCATCGCTGGGTATGCGGGTTAATCTCTTTTCCATGGTTAGTCCAAAATAGGTTGTTTTGAATAGATTCCTGAAATAAACGAATAAGTGGATGAGCATTCAACAAAGCTACCTTCCCTTTATTTGCAATCAAAGGTAGTGGGTAATACAAGATACCTGCTTTCAAAATTTATAATCGGCTTGAGTAAGGGTTAAGTGGTTGTTTTTATGGGTGGATTCTGCGCCAAAACCCTCCTCCGGTTTCTGTTTACCCGCTAATTGTCCAGTTCTATGGCTTCCAGAATATCCATTAACGTTCCAAAATCCTTGTACCCCGGACGAATTTCCTCGCTTCCCCGCAGGGCTATTCCCTGAATATGCCCGCTATCGGTTGCCCGGAGTACCTCGTTTTCATCGTCCAGGCCAAACCCCAGCAAAATCGGAAAATCCTTGCCCAGCGTATTGATGTACTCCATCCATTCGGACGAAAGCGGCTGGTTCTTTTCACTTTCGAGCAAAAAAAAGTTTACATCCAGCGCGTAACGCCCCATTAGGGCATCCAGCTCATCGGCCTCGTACATATCTACGTTGATCCGGAGCAGGAGCGGTTTGTCGAGCTCACTTTTCAAAAAAGCAAGCAGGGCGGGGTCTTCTACCTGCAAGGCATCTACTTCGTAGCTGGCAAGTGTACTCAGCAACTTCGGCAGGTCCGTTTCGGCGGTTTCGGCTACCAGCTTCACCCCGGCGATCCAGCCGCGCAGCTCCTGAAATTTTTTGGGTGTGATATAGGAGGCAGAATCTTCATCTACGGAAAAGCCCAGCATGTCTACACCCATGCCGGCGCAGTAGCGGGCATCCGACAGATTGGTTACGTTGCTTATTTTTACCAGGGTCGATAACATCTATATGAATTATGAATTATGAATTATGAATTATTTATACTTTTTTTTTGATCACACAAATGTTCAAAACTAGTACAAACTTACCTTCTGACCCAAAAAGGAACTAACTTTGCGGCCCAAAACGTTTCTTTTCGATACTATTTACCACCAAAAACCAATCGGAAGGCTTTGAACCTTCGCGGATTAAGCACATGAGTAAGCACGGACGAATACTGGTCGCCATGAGTGGCGGCATTGATAGCTCACTGGCCGCAGTGATGCTCCACGAAGAAGGCTACGAGGTCATTGGTATGACCATGAAAACCTGGGACTACGCCGGTAGCGGCGGCACCAAGAAAGAAACAGGCTGCTGCTCGCTCGACTCCATCAACGACGCCCGCGCCATTGCGGTGCAGCTGGGTTTTCCCCACTATATTCTGGATATCCGGTCGGAATTTGGCGACTACGTCATTGATCATTTCACGGGCGAGTACCTCGAAGGCCGCACGCCCAATCCCTGTGTGCTCTGTAACACGCACATCAAGTGGGATGCGCTGCTGCGCCGGGCCGACCGCCTCGGCTGCGAGTACATCGCCACCGGCCACTACGCCAATATCCGGCAGGAAAACGGCCGCCACGTGATTTCCAAAGGCATTGATGCCTGGAAAGACCAAAGCTATGTGCTCTGGGGGGTGTCGCAGGAGAGTCTTGCCCGCACCAAGCTACCCCTGGGGTATTTGCACAAAAGTGAGATTCGCGAAATGGCCAAAGAACGGGGCTTTATTGATCTGGTAAACAAATCGGAAAGCTACGAAATATGCTTTGTGCCCGATAACGACTACCGGGGCTTTCTGAAACGCCGCGTGCCCGGCCTGGAAGCCGAAGTGGCCGGAGGGAATTTTGTGTACGAAGACGGTACCGTACTGGGTACCCACGAAGGGTATCCTTTCTACACCGTTGGGCAGCGTAAAGGGCTGGGCATTGCTCTGGGGCGCCCGATATTCGTGACCGAAATCCGGAAAGACACCAACGAAGTAGTTCTGGGCGACCTGCCCGATCTCTACCGGGATGGCATGTACGTCGGCAAACTGAATATGCAGAAGTACGCCGCGCTGGATGCCCCCCTGGAAACCGTGACCAAGGTACGCTACAAGCACGAAGGTACCCCAGCTACCATTGTGCAGGAAGCATCCGATAAAATCCGCGTGAATTTTCACGATGGCGTCAACGGCATTGCCCCCGGTCAGGCAGCCGTTTTCTACGAAGGCGACGACGTAGTAGGTGGCGGCTGGATTATGAAGAGCTTTAAGAGTTAATGATAGAATGATAGATTGATAGAATGAGTGAATGCTTAAAAGTCATATTCTATCAATCTATCAATCACAATTACAATTACAAACAATGCCTACTATACTCATCGAATATTGCCCCAAGTGTGGGTGGTTGCTGCGGGCGGCGTGGCTGGCGCAGGAACTACTCACTACCTTTTCGGAAGAGTTGTACGGGGTCACGCTGCATCCGGCGGAGATGGCGGGGCGGTTTGTGGTTACCCTGGATGGCGAGCTGCTTTGGGACCGGAAGCGCGAAGAGCGCTTTCCGGAGCCGAAAGAACTGAAACAGCTGGTCCGTGACCGGGTAGCTCCTGGAAAAAACCTGGGACATAGTGACCGCAAATCGTCCTGAGGTTTGTACAAATTTTATGCTCTCGCGCTAGTTGGTGATATAAGTTTACACCTGCGTACTTAAATCCATGTAGAGACCTCTCCTATGTAGTGATTTTCACACCAGTGCGGGCACATGGGGCATTTTGTTTTCAACTCATATCTCATTGATAAACAAACAATTGTGTATCAAAATCCGCAATTATTCGTTCTGACAGCCTTTTCTCTTTTTGCCAGATAGACAAATTGACGGTTTGGCTTGGTTTTTTGAGTTTATAAAGCAACAATGCCTGTGATAAACGTGCGAACGGTATATGCGAAAGGCATTGGAAACATTTTTAAACTCAAACTACATAAAACATGGCTGATAAACTGAAAAATTTGAATGACTTGCTGGAACATCAACTAAAAGATCTGTACAGCGCCGAAACACAATTGATTGAAGCTTTGCCAAAAATGGCCGATAAAGCTACTGATCCCCAACTAAAAAAGGCATTTCAGTCGCATCTCGAAGAAACGAAAAAACAGCGGGAGCGCCTGGAAAAGGCTTGTAACATTCTGGGTACCAAGCCCGACGGAGAGTTTTGCAAAGCCATTGAAGGACTCATCAAGGAAGCTTCTTCTTTTATGAATGAAAAAGCGGAAAAAGAAGTTATGGATGCCGGACTGATCGCCGAGGGTCAGCGAATTGAACATTACGAGATCTCCGGCTATGGTACCGCGCACCGGTATGCTCAGCAGCTGGGACATAAAGAAGTGGCCGACCTGCTGGCCAAGACCCTCGAAGAGGAGAAGGATGCCGACGAAAAACTAAATGATCTGGCCATCGAAAAAATCAACGCCGAGGCAGTGCACTAATCCACTGCCTGAATATAGAAAAGACGACCGCTGCTCACCCGCAGCGGTCGTCTTTTTTTTGACTAACAGGCAATCTGGCCAGGGCCTGCCTTAGTCGATCTCCTGCTGAATGAGTGGGTAGTAGCGTTCCCGAATCACATTGATATGATGAATAGCGTGCCCCACAATGACATAACCCAAAGAACCCACGGAAATGGTGCGATGCGAGGCCACGCCGGAGCGGTTGAGCATCAGGTCGTTGAAATGCTGAAACTGCGCCACTGTGGATGCGCGCACAATTTCGTACTCATCGAGCAGGTCTTCGATGGTACGCTGCGAGGTGATGGTATGAAATGCGTACTCGCCTTCCTCAAAACCCGGAAGCGGCGTGCCATCATTGCGGGCAAACCGCAGCGCCCGGTAGCTCATAATGCGCTCGGTATCAATACAGTGCTGAATAATGTCCTTGATCGTCCACTTTTCGGGAGCGTATACCTTATCTTCGATAGCCTGCAACGAATAGGTATCCGAAAAAAGGTACTCGGGCGTGATGGTCTCGAGCGCTTCCAGTAGCTCCATATCGTCTACCAGATTGATGTAGCGGTCGTAAAATTCGGGCAATGATTTGATGTCGGATTTTCTCATAGCGATAGTTGATACAAGGTTTGAAGATGGTATAGTCGGTTAACCGCCAAAATCCGGGCCAGCGCCAATGGCACCGGGCTAACAGGCGGGTGGCTCAGGTTGCAATATCCGTTTTTATCCGTTTTCCTTTTAGCTTTTCGTCCTTGATTTTTGCGAGTACCTCCCGGATTCTGTGCCTTCTCACCGCCGCAAACGACGTGCTGTCTTTCACCTCAATCAGCCCCAGCTCTTCTTTTTCCAATCCGCCCTTTTTCAAAAGCAACCCTACAATATCTACCTTATTGACCTTATCTTTCTTACCAGCCGATAGATACAGAGTCTCCCACTCGGTGGCTGGGGGAAGCTGGGGGCTCTCTGGCAAGGGTTGCTCTTCCGGAAACTGAGGTAAATAAGGTACCTGCTCCTCTGCCGCCAGCAGCAGGTAGACCGTACCCGCCGCCAGCATGCGCGCGGTACGGCCGTTGCGGTGTATAAATGCCTCTTCCGTGAGGGGTAGCTGGTAGTGAATAATGGATTCTATTTCGGGGATGTCCAGCCCCCGGGAAGCCAGATCAGTCACGATCAGAATGCGGCTGCTGCCGTTTCGAAACTTCATCAAAGCCCGCTCGCGGTCGGGCTGCTCCAGTCCCCCGTGAAAAGTAGCGTGCACCAGTCCGTTGCGACCCAGCACTTCGCTGATTCTTTCTACGGCGTCGCGGTGGTTGCAGAAAATGAGGGTACGTTGGGCACCAATCAGGCACACCAGCCGAAACAGGGATTCCAGTTTTTCGGTCGCTTCGGTATGTACCGCTTTGAGGGTTAGCTGGGGTACGTAGTCAGTGTTTTCCAGAAAATTGAGCTCCTCTGGATTCTCCGCGCCCGTAAAGTCAGGCAGGGTAGCCAGCGGCGTGGCTGAAGTAAAAATTCGTCGCCCCAGGCCCGTTAACCGGGTAATGATGAAGGCCATGTCCAGTTGAAAGCCCATCTCCAGCGACTTATCAAACTCATCCAGTACCAGGGTATGGATCGTCGTGGGGTCGACGTTCTGGTTGCGGAGGTGAAAACCCACCCGCCCCGGCGTACCAATGAGCAGGGCCGGAGCCTCGCGCAGGATGTTTTCCTCGGTTTTGGTGGAATGCCCGCCGTAGCAGCAGCTTACCTTATAGCCCGTACCCATACTTCGAAAAACCTGCTCAATTTGCAGCGCCAGCTCCCGGGAGGGTACCAGCACCAAAGCCTGCACGCCTTTGGATTCTGACTGTAATCGATGGAGTATCGGCAGCAAAAACGCTACGGTCTTGCCCGAGCCCGTGGGCGACAGCACCACCGTATCGTGGGTCCGGGCGCTTTCCAGCACAGCTTCCTGCATGGGGTTGAGGGCGGTGAATCCCAGGTTTTGAAGTATTTTTTCGAGCATAAAATCAGATTGGAGTAGCTCCAAAGGTAGCCTAATTTTGCGGTAGTCTGGCGTAGATAACCCAAAATGAAAGCGCGGGGACGCCAAAACCTCCCACTTTTTCGTTTGTTTGCCAGGACAATTGTTGGCGTACCAAAAACGACAGATTATATTGCAGGCTGGATCAAAATGAACAGCCCTTCATCTCTATGAGAAATAAACTTTCTTTCCTTTTTGCAGCCCTGCTTCTGGTCTCTACCGCCCGGGCTCAGCTTACCGTAGAAAAAATAATGCAGGACCCCAAAACCTGGGTAGGTACCTCGCCCGAGGGCGTATTCTGGGGTGAAGATTCTAAAACCATTTATTTCAACTGGAACCCCGAAGCCGCCCCCGGCGACTCACTGTACAAGTATACCCTGGCTGATAAAAAAACGGCGAAGGTACCCCTGCCCGAGCGGAAAAGTATGCCCGCCGAGCGGGGTGTGTATAATCGCCTGCATACCCTTAAAGCATACAGCAAGAACGGCGACATTTACCTGCTCGACTGCCGTACCTTCCAAACCCGGCAGCTGACCAATACCGTAGAGGCCGAAGGTAGCCCGGTATTCAGCGGCGACGAGCAAAGGGTGATTTTCGAAAAAGACGATAATCTGTACAGCGTATCCCTGGCCTCGGGGCTCGTGACCCAGCATACAGATTTTCGCTCGGGCACCAAAAAAGCCGAAGCTAAAAAATCGGATGAGGAAAAATGGCTGGAACAGGATCAGCTCGCAATGTTTCAGATTCTGAAAGAGCGAAAAGAGAAGAAGGACGCCGGTAAGAAAATCACCGAAGCCGAAAAACCCACCCGCCCCAAGGAAATCTACCTCGGCGAAAAGCGGGTATCCATGCAGCAACTCAGCCCCGACGGCCGCTATGTGACCTACCGCCTCAGCAAGGCCGACAAATCGGCCAAGAATACCATCGTGCCCAGCTACGTGACGCAGTCGGGCTTTACGGAAGATCTGCCCGCCCGTACCAAAGTAGGGGCACCCGCCGCGGAGTACGAGTTTTGGGTGTACGATATTGCCAAAGACACCATGCGGCAGGTAAGTACCAAGAAGCTGCCCGGCATCAGCGATAAGCCCGATTTTCTAAAAGAGTACCCCAGGCTGGATACCGCCTGGAAAAACAAGATCCGGCCGGTGATCGTGCACGGTCCGCTTTGGTCAGAAGACGGACAGAACGCCGTGGTGGTGGTCCGCTCCCTCGACAACA
>CATMVR010000058.1 GCA_950075905.1 uncultured Persicitalea sp.
CCACGCCCGCATCACCGATGGACGTACTGCCAGCGTCTACCCCATTGCTCACATTGTAGCTACCCAGGATACTCGTCCCGATTTTGAACCTATCGTTGATTTTGTGATCTACATTGAGCCGGTAGGAATAGCGCTTAAAATTAGAATTGATGATGATCCCATCCTGATTGAAGTAGTTGGCCGATAGCGCCAGCTGGGTTTTATCGTTCCCTCCGTTGATGGATAATTGGTGATTCTGGATGGGGGCTTGCTGGAAAATCAGGCTCTGCCAATCGGTTCCTTCACCCAGGGTCGAGGGATTGGGATACGCAGTGTTTTTGAAAACCTCGTTTTCCAATTGCGCAAACTCGGTAGCATTAAGCACATCCAGGGTTTTGGTGGCCTGTTGGATGCCGTAGTAGCTGTCAATGGATACCCGCGTGGCCCCGGCCTTGCCGCGCTTGGTGGTGATCAGTATTACCCCGTTGGCGGCGCGCGCTCCGTAAATGGCCGAGGCCGAAGCGTCTTTGAGTACCTCTACCGACTCAATGTCGTTGGGGTTGATGGTCGAAAGCGGGCTCACATCGTTGATGCCGCCGCCATTAGAAATCTGAATACCATCTACTACATAGAGCGGCTCCGAGTTGCCATTGATGGAGTTGGTACCCCGGATGCGCACGCTGATGTTGCCGCCGGGTGAGCCTGAGTTCTGGTTGATCTGCACCCCCGAAACCCGCGCCTGCAAGCCCTGGGCTACGTTGGTGACGGGCAATTGGGTGAGTTCTTCGGCTTTTACCGAAGCAATGGAGCCGGTTGTTTCCACCTTCCGCTGGGTACCATAGCCTACTACCACCACCTCTTCGAGCGCTTTGGTGTCGGTTTTGAGGGCTACGTTGATGGTAGATCGGTTGTTGACCGGTACTTCCTGACTTACGTAGCCCAGGAAAGAAAATACCAGCGTAGCGTTCCCGGCTGTATTGACCGAGTAGGTACCGTCCACGTTGGTAATAGTACCGCGTTGCGTGCCCTTTACCGTCACGCTTACTCCGGGAATGGCTTCGCCGCTTTCGTCCGTCACTTTTCCTTTCACGGCGGCGTCCTGAGCCTGTGCCCCTCCCAGGGCCAGTACCCACATTACCATGAGTGAAAAGAGCTTGCTTAGATGTTTTAACATAAGGGGAATGATTAAGGATTTAAGAATTGGTATAGTACAATTTTTTAGGAAAATTCAGACCATTCTAGCACGCTGCATATAGTCTATGCGAAACCGTCAGTTTTGTATTTTTGACTGAATTTATACTAAATATAAGGTAGTACTTCTATTTGTCAAGGGCTTGAAAAGGCCAGGAATTCGAAAATTGGACTAAAAAATATCGGTAACGTTTCCGCAAACGTTACCGATACATAACTTTAATTAGTTATTATTGCAGGATACCAAAATGTGAGCTATTTGGGCGAGAGAATGCTACTTTATCGATGCAAAGAACATAATACTACAAAAAGTACAATTCTACATGATTCAATGTCCTAAGTGTCGGCAGGTCGAAACCATTATGAAGGCGGGCTTTGTGCGCGGCAATCAGCGCTTCCTTTGCAAGGAGTGCACCTACTACTTTACCCTACCCAACCCAGACCACCAGAAGAAAAAGCGAAAGCGGCATCAAACCACTATCATTGACATAGCCCAGGAACTGGGCGTTTCCAACTCCACGGTTTCGCGGGCCCTGCACGGGCATCCCGACATCAACCCCAATACGCGCAAAGCTATTCTGGAAAAAGCCCAGGAACTCGACTATCAGCCCAACCAACTGGCCCACAGCCTGGTGAAAAGCCGAACGGAAACGGTCGGGATTTTGGTACCCGAATTCATGACTCAGTTTTTTCCTAACATTATTGTGGGGGCACAGAAGGTACTGACGCAGGAAGGGTACCACCTGATCATCATGCAGTCGGACGAATCGTACGAAACCGAAGTGAGTAATACCAAAGCCCTGCTGGCCAATCGGGTAGATGGCCTACTAGCTTCCATGAGCCACGAAACCAACAACTACGACCATTTCCGGGTCTTTGAGAAGCGGGATATTCCGGTGGTGTACTTCAACCGGGTCAGCGACGAGCTGGGGAGTCATAAGGTGGTAGTGAACGATTACCGCGGTGCCTTTGCCGCCGTAGAGCACCTGATCGAAAACGGCTACCGTCGCATTGCCCACCTGGGCGGGCCGCCCAACCTGCTCATCAGTCAGGAGCGGCTGCGAGGCTACTGCGACGCCCTGCAGAAACACGGCTTTCCGATCCTGCCGGAACTGATCATTCATGGCGACCTGACCGTACAGAAAGCCCGGATTTATGCGGGTCATTTTCTGGATATGGCCGTTCCGCCCGATGCTATTTTTGCCGTCAATGACCCCACCGCCATTGAAATCATCGTCCTGGCCCGATCCAAAGGCCTGCACATACCGGAAGATTTGGGCGTGGTAGGTTTCAGCGACGACTCCATCGCGGCCCACATTGGCACCGGGCTCACCACCGTAAAACAGCCCACTACCCACATTGGCGAAGCGGCGGCCCGGATGATTTTGCGGCTGATGGAGGGAGAAGATGAATTAGATACCCCCGAAACAATAGTGCTCGATGCACAACTGATTGTGCGGGGATCGTCAGCGCGGGTGAAGGAGCAACTTCCCGAAAGCTTGAAGCTTTCGGGAAGTTCAGGAAGTTGATAAAAAGCATCAGTCAATGCCTGAAAAGACATCCCTGACATTGATCTTAAAACCCGTAATCACTTCTGATTCCAGCGATCCTTCCCGGATTTTCTGAATCAATTCATAGTCTGTATCACGAAGCAGGTATTGTTCAATGGTTTGCAGATCAGGATCAACTATCCAGTACTCCTGAATACCATGACGGGCGTAATCGGTTAGCTTGATGCCGTAATCGCGTTCACGGGTACTGTCAGAAAGTATTTCCACCACAAAATCAGGAGCAGGGAAGGCCGATTGCTTTGGTTTGAATTCCGAAGTACGTTCTTTGCGCCAGAAGCACACATCAGGTTCGTAATCATTGCGCGTGAGCCGGATCATGGTTTTTTCAACGGCCACCATGCCCAACTTTTGCTTTTTAACATAGGGTAGCAATTCCGTGAGCAAATGGGTAGAACACATCCAGTGTCTTCCATAAATGGGAGAATGATAAATAATTTCTCCCAGAATAAATTCAGCCTTTTTGTTCTCGTCTACCTCTGCCCAGAAAGCGTGGCGGCGGCGCTGTTCGTCATTCCAGGCTTCCTGCAACTCGTCCAGAAGCTCTTTGAATTCGAGCGTATTGAGTATTTCTTCTTTACTGATCATGGGGAGGCTGTTTTTCCTTTACAAATTTAAGCATTTGACTGACTGGACCTAATGTGGAAAAGAATCAGTAAGCAGCATAACTTTATTTTTTTCACCGCAAAGACGCAAAGGCGCAAGGAGTTAATAATGAAGTATACTTATCTTAGCGTCCATCGCGCCGCCGCGGTGATTTATATGAACTACTTCCAAAACCTATTCCCGACCACTCATCAACCAAAATATGCGCATAGAACTTAGCAAAACGGACCCAAACCATCCTCTGACACTCCGCCTGTACGCCCAGGAGCAGCAACCCGCCGGCCACCCCCGGTTTCAGGCAACCAAAAACGAAACATGGTGGCCCTCCGAGAAAGAACTTTGGCTGGGTTTGGGAAAAACCCCTTCGGCCTATACCGTTCTGAAATGCCTCCGCACGCTGTTTTACAAGCAAAAAGACCGCTGGCCCGATCGGATAACCCTTGACGCCCGCGAACTACCCGACGAATGGCTGGCCGCGGCCATCAATGGCATCATGCTGGGGGGATACAAACTGTGGCTGTACAAATCAGAAGACAAGCCATACAGCAAGTTTTTCGGCAAAGAGGGTACCCTGACGGTCTGGGCCAAAGAAAACGACAATCAGACCGACAGAGTAATCACCAAAGCCAAGGCCACCGCCGCCGTGCAGATGCGGGTAATGGACCTCATGAACGCCCCCGGCAACAAAAAACCGCCCCGAATCCTGGCCGAGTGGGCGCTCGAATCGGGCCGGAAACATGGCTATAAAGTGACGGTGCTGGAAAAAGATTCATTACAGGCCCTGGGCATGCACGCCCTGCTGTCGGTGAACAAGGGTAGCACCGAGCCTCCGGTCATGATCCTGACCGAATACACCCCGGCCAGCTATACAAAAACGGTGGTGCTGGTTGGAAAAGGTGTGACCTTCGACACAGGCGGAATATCCATCAAGGGGTCCAGCAACATGCACCTGATGAAAAGCGACATGGGCGGGGCCGCCGCCGTGCTGGGTACCGTGGAGCTCGCGGCCCGCCTGCAACTGCCTGTCAAGCTGGTAGGCATAGTACCTTCCACCGAAAACTGCGTGGATGGCGCGAGCATCAAGCCAGGCGATGTGATCGACTCCTATTCCGGCAAGACCATCGAGGTCATTGACACTGACGCCGAAGGACGGCTCATCCTGGCTGACGGCCTCAGCTACGCTATGAAAAACTACAAGCCAGATATTATGATCGACCTGGCTACTCTCACCGGCAGCGTGGTGCAGACACTGGGCTACGCGGCGGCAGGGATGTTTACGGCCAACGATGAGCTGGCCTCTCAGCTTGCCAGGGCCGGCGATAGTAGTGGCGAGCGGCTCTGGCGACTGCCCATCTGGGACGACTACAAGGAAGAAATAGAGTCTGACGTGGCGGATGTGCGCAACTATCACGGCAAGCCGCTGGCCGGGGCCATTGTGGCGGCCAAGTTTCTGGAAGTCTTTACCGGCGAGCACCCCGCCTGGGCGCATCTCGATATAGCGGGCACGGCCTTTGGTGAATCTGAGTACGCCCCTAACCGCGCTGGTACGGCTTTCGGGGTGCGGCTATTGCTGGACTACCTGGAAAATTTGTGAGTGGAAAATCAAAAATCCGGCTTAAAAGCCTCATTTAGCCTTGCCAGGTGCCTATTTTTTGCTAGATTTGAAAAAGGACCCATTTCATCAACTATCCTCATTTCTTTATGGCCCGACCCCTCACTTTTCTCTGCGTTTCCACATACTTCAAGGGAAATGACTTCATGCGTGCCTGCAAGGAAGCCGGCAATACCGTATATCTGCTTACTGCTAAAAAACTTGAAGACAAGCCCTGGGTGCGCGACCATATCGATGAGTTTTTTTATATGGAAGAAGACTCCAATGGCAGCTACGATATGCAGCAGGTTATCACCGGACTAGCCCACATGATGCGCAGCCGTGCCATTGACCGCATTGTGGCGCTGGACGATTTTGACGTAGAAAAGGCGGCTCTGCTACGCGAACACTTCCGTATAGCCGGCATGGGCCAAACCACCGCCCGCTACTTCCGTGACAAGCTGGCCATGCGCACCAAAGCCGCTGAGGCGGGTATCCGGGTGCCGGGCTTTTGCGGACTTTTTAACGATAATGAAATCAACAGTTTTATTCATAAACATCCCGGTCCCTGGATGATCAAACCTCGCTCGGAGGCCTCGGCCACGGGTATAAAGAAACTCCATACGCAGGAAGAACTCTGGGACGTCATTCACTCTCTGGGCGACCGCCGGCACGAGTATCTGGTAGAGCAGTACAAGCCGGGGCACGTATACCACGTAGACTCCCTGACTCTGAATGGTCGGGTTATTTTTTCGTGGAGCAGCCAGTACATTGCTCCCCCCTTCGATGTGGCCCATGGCGGCGGCATATTCCGTTCGGTGACGGTACCCTTCGACTCCTCCGAGTGGCACGCCCTCGAAACCATGGCCGTTGATGTACTAAAAGCGTTCGGCATGAAGCACAGTGCCTCCCATACGGAAGTGATCCGCTGCCACGACGACGGACACTATTACTTCCTGGAAACCTCTTCGCGGGTGGGCGGTGCGCATCTCTCCGATATGGTGGAAGCTTCGTCGGGTATCAACCTCTGGCAGGAATGGGCGCGCCTGGAAACCGCCGTGGCCCGGGGAGAAGACTTCAAACTTCCCCGCGTCCGCAATGAGTACTCGGGTATCATTATTTCACTAGCCCGGCAGCAATGGCCCGACCTGTCGCCGTTTAGCGACCAGGAGGTAGTCTGGAAAATGCAGGAAGAGTACCACGTAGGCTGCGTGGTGCGGTCTAAAAACCGGGAAAGGGTACTCGAACTGCTCGATACCTATGCGGAGCGCATCCGCAACGACTACCATGCATCCGCGCCGGCCTCGGAGCGTTCCACCCATTGATTGATAATGGTGATTTAGTGGTTGAGTTAAGAGTTTATGAGTGTAAAGTTCAAAGTAGCCAGGAAGTCGAAAAAATTGGCCCTATTTTTTTCTTCTCATTCACTCATAAACTCACCAACTCTTAACTTATTCACACATGAGTAGTACCGATCCTTTTTTACAGCGTGCCGTTGAGCTTTCCATTCAGGGAAGTACTCAGGGAAAGGGGTACCCCTTCGGCGCCGTGGTGGTGCGCAACGGCACAATTGTGGGTGAAGGCCACAATCAGGTCATTGCCGATACCGACCCCTCCGCCCACGCCGAGATTGTGGCGATTCGTAATGCTGCCAAAAACCTGGGTACCTACGAGCTGGCCGATTGCGAGCTGTATACCTCCTGCGAGCCCTGCCCCATGTGCCTGGGAGCCATTTACTGGGCCAAAATCCCCAAAGTATACTACGCCAATACCCGCCACGACGCCGCCGACATCGGCTTCGACGACGCCCTGATCTATGAGGAAATCCCAAAGCCCATGGAGGAGCGGAAGGTGGAGATGGTACCTCTCAGCAAGGAAGAGGCAATGAAGGCGTTTGAGTTGTGGAAAGAAAAGTAGCTTATAGCTGTTAGGTGGTTAGTTGTTAGCTTTGTGCGTTGCTTATTTTTGATAATTTAAGTTCAAATCAAGTTAATCTGTAAAACCCATTTCCTATCAATGACAGGTCGTCCAGGCTCCGTTCTTGTTTCCACAAACAGAAATCCCCGGAGGAGCGCCTCCCGGAGGAACGCCGCCCGGAGGAGCGCCGCCCGCTAATAGCTAACAACCTACCAGCTATCAACCTAACAATTACTCTTTCGCCTCAAACTTCAACCTAATCCGGGTAATCCTAGGATAATCGAACGCTGCTGTTTCGGTGGTCATCTCGAATGAATCCTTATGTACATTCAGCGGAGTAATGACCCAGCCGCTGCGGGCGTCCTGCACCGTGTCGGCGGCCGTTACCACGATATGCTCTTTTTCAGGTACTATTTCCCAATGCAGCATCGTGGGGGTATCGGCCCCGGCGTACTGACCCACAAAGGCTCCATCGGGCCGGAACTGCACGCTTTCCATGTAGCGGCTGAAGCTGACGCCGCCGAAATTGGCTACCTCTTTGCCATCCTTAAAGTTGAGGGCGTCGTTGACATACACTTCCGAAATACCCCAGCGGGGTACGGCCAGCAGGTACTCCCGGGCCTCCTCGGGTGAGTCGGCGGAAGAGGAACAAGCCAGTACGATAGCAAAGAGAGATAAGACGACAAGGATATTTTTCAGTTTCATACGTTAGAGGCCGGAATAAAAACGACAGGTGGACGAATGTACTACCCCCGGCTTTGGTGACAAACACTTGCGCTGGTTTTTTCTGTAAAAAATTCCGGCTCATGCCTTCACTACGGTAGAAAGCTCCTGAATCAGAGTCGTGGCAACCAGGTCGGCTGTTTGCAGGACGATAAGTTCGGGAGGACCTTCAAATACTTTTCGCACCGACAGGGAGCTGTCTCCAATCAACACATGCACAAACATAGTACCCACCGGCTTATCGGGAGATTCGCTGCCACCGGGGGTGGTCAGGCCCGTATTCGCTATGTAGATATCCGCCTTAATGAGTTCTTTGAGACGTAGAGCCATCTCGCGGGTTACTTCGGCCGATTCGGGGGTATACTTCTTGATAAAATCCGCAGGAATTTTCAGAATATCCTCCTTGATGCAGGCATCATAGCATACCACGCCTCCCTGCAAAACCTTGCCACTATCGGGCGTCAGCGAAAACTCACTGGCCAGTCGCCCGGCGGTAGCGCTTTCGGCAAAGGCGAGCGTGAGCCCCCGCTCGCACAGTAATCGGCTGCAATCCTTGACAAGTTGTGATGGCATAGGTCTGAATACAAAGGTGTCTGAATACTCTGCTTAGCCTAAAAAGCCGTACCAGTTCTTTCAGGAAACTGGTATACACCCTATGCCTATACGTCGGGAAATTAACCATAGGGTAATGAGCAAGAACTATTTTTGGGGGCAATTCCGTTGTACCTTTGCTTTTTAATTTACCGTAAAAGTTTAACCCCTTTCATGAAAAAATTCATTGTTGCCTGTCTTAGTCTGACTATACTTTCCCAGTCGGCCTTTGCCTGGGGCGTTACGGGTCACCGGGTGGTGGGCCTGGTGGCGCAGAAGCACCTCAAAAAAAGCGTGAACCGTAAAGTAAACGCCGTGCTGGGCCAAAATTCCCTGGCCGAAGTCTCCAACTGGATGGACGACATCAAGTCGGATACGCTATATAACCACACCCACGACTGGCACTGGGTAACCATACCACAGGGACAGACCTACGAGCAATCAAAGAAAAACCCCAAGGGCGACATCGTGATGAAGATCAACGAACTGGTGGCTACCCTGAAGGCTGGCAACCTGCAACCCGCCCAGGAAGAAGAGTACCTCAAATACCTGGTACACCTGGTAGGCGACTTCCATCAGCCCCTGCACGTGGGCGACCGCGACGATCAGGGCGGCAACCGGGTGCGGGTGACGTGGTTCGGAGAAAACTCCAACCTGCACCGCGTGTGGGACAGCGACATGATCGAACACAAGAACCTCAGCTACTCAGATCTGGCCGGTTTTCTGGACGAGCCTTCCAAAGCGCAGATCAAACAGTGGCAGGCCATGAGTACCCTCGACTGGGCCGCCGTGTCGCAAAGCCACCTGCCGCAGGTATACACCCTACCCGCCGACGGCAAGCTGGGCTACCGCTACTCCTACCTCAATTTCAACACCGTACAAACCTGCCTGATGCAGGCCGGTATTCATTTGGCGGGGTTGCTGGAGGAGATTTATGGGTAGTAACGCAATAGCATCAAAAAAGGACTGCTTTTTGACGGCAGTCCTTTTTTGATTAACTTAATCACTCAATCGAAAGACGTCTATTTTCTTTTTCCTCCCTGCAACTTTTCTTGTAATATCTCAAGCTCGTCCCAATTACCCTCATCGGCCAGTTTGGCCTGCTCGGGCCAGGTAGTGGGGTCAGACATGTTGTAAGGAGCACCAGCCGCCTTCAATATTTCATCCAAATCGCCTACCGAAGCAGCAGCAAGGGATTTGAAAGTGGTGTACCCAGCATTCCTTAGAATTTCCGCTATTTTGGGGCCGATACCTTCTATGCGCGCCAGGTCATCGTCAGTGACAGAAGTCAAAGGCTCTCCAACCATTTCCCGCGCAGCTTCCTGCAGCAACTTTACAAATGCATCGTACTCATACGTTTTATCCGCTTCGAATTTGGAATTGACGGGTGCGATCGGGACAAAGAATTCATGATCGTGACCTTGTCCTTTTAACCAGATAGCCATAACGTAGATGGAGGGAATACGAAGGATATTGATCTCATAATCCTTTTCGTTTACAAAACTGTGCTCTTGCAAAGACTTATAGTTCTTCACGAAATTATTTACATGACTTCCCACATTTACATGATGGAATGCATGTTCATCCAGCGTTTCGTCAATTCCTATCTCGGCTACGTGGGATGTTCCGTTTGCATCTTCGAAAACATACCTCCAGCCAGTCTGCACCATCTTTGAAAGCCCTTTGCCTGCGGCCAGATCAGTGGCATTTGCTGTATACACTTTGTGCGGGATGTAATGATGATGATCTCCCTTTTCATCCGTACGGATGTCCCCTTTATGAAAAGAATGTGCGTTGTTCTGGAATGCATTAAAACTCTCGTCCGGCGCATTTTTTATAGTTAGTGGCATTATAGGTCTGATTTAGAGTTAAAAAAATGAGGTTATGGGGGAATCCATCAGGAAATACTCACAACCTTGTTTGAACTATTCTCATCCTCAGACTTTATCCAAACAGGTCGTGAGTTGTAAGTATGAGACCATGTACCTGTACCCTGGTACTTCTGGGCAAAACCACTGTCTCCCCATTGCATGAATGACATTCCGTAGAATGGATCATTGATGACCACAAAATGCTGGGGTTTACTATTTGCTTCTTTTTCTTTGCCATCCTTTGCTTCCCCCGAATAATGCCCTGACAAGACTGCAAAATGGCCCCCAGTCTCCTTTCCATCATTATCTGTCCACTTTATCCTTATACCTATCGGCTGTCCACTCATGAGTATCTTATCAATATCATCAAGTGTGCTTAATGGATCACCATATGGCTTTGAAGATAGGTTAAGTTCTTGAAGTGGTTCTTGTAAATAGTAAGTGTAATTGCCCGTAGGTGGTTCTATACTAAAAGATTGATCTTTTGATAATGGTTTTTCTGGAATCACATCCAAAACCTTTAACAATGGGTTTTGAAATATCCTGGTAGCTAGGTTACATTGTGTATCCTTTTTTGATGCATCGTAAAACTTGCTTACGGACAGGGAAGTAGCCGCCCAACACCAGTTTGTCAATGCTTGTTCTTCCATTAAAAACGGCAGTACCGTTTTTAATGGTTTGGGCGGAGTTCTTTGATCGGAAGGTACATTGTTCTTATATGAAGAAAAATCTACACCGTTTTCTTGTCCAGGTCCGTAGAAGTTCCAGAAGCCTGCACAATCTGAGAAAATATCAACTTTTAATTTAGCATACACTTGCTGAATGCTTTTATCATATTGGTAAACTACCTCGTTTTGACCCTGATTTGCCTGATCAATGAGTTTTTGGGCTGTCTCATCGATGGCTTTATTATATAAAGCCATGTGTACCCCATCATTAACATTGGGGAATGTATCCGTTGCGGTCATTAATGGTTTGGTTGTCGTGGCAGGATGTGTGGCCGTGATCGTTCCTTTAAACTCATTAGCATCCTGTTGAACTTTGAAGGTAAAATTTCCTAAATCGTTTAATGTCGCACCCGGATACAATTTTTGGCCTAACAAAAGTTTTAAATTTTGGAAAGTCTGAATTTGGGTATTGTCAAAACTTTCGGAAAAGACTTGTCCCGATTTCACACTTAGCGACACGGTGCCTTTGATTTGTATTGTAAAGTCCTGTTCGGGTTGCTTTGGAGTATCATACAGTACCTGATAGTCAATTGTTAAAGGAAAGTTGATTACCGGATCCATCATAGAATTCGTATAATTAATGATCTCCGTTTGGCTTAGAGCTTTGTTCCAGAGTGATGCTTTTCTGACGATGCCCCTTTTATTGTATTCATTCTCGGGCATAAGCTGGAGATTACTGGTATTAACAATATTTTCCGGTTGTAATTCATCAACCGCTTCCGGCAATAGTTTGCCAATATTGAGGGTTTCGCTGTTACTTATATCAATACTCCCAGTATATACTTTTTCGGAGAGTCTTTTTCCATTAAGGTATAGTTTAATCACACCTTTATCCTTTACTGCAGCAACGGTATGTGTGTATTTTTTAAATGCTGTCTCTGAGGATTGTTGCTCTGTTGTATCGTCATTTTTATCTTTTGTATTAATGATATAATTATCCTTTAAAGGAGCCAAAACTTCGCAGTGATTTACTTTTCCATCTTTTCCGGCTTTTGAGTGCACAGAAAACGAAAGGTATATACCCTTGTCCTGTCCGAGTGGGTCCGCAACCAGCGAAAACTGCCATCCTCCTGCTTTGCTTTGATATGGGGCAAATTTTGAGATGATATTTCCCGTGGCGATTTCTGTTTCAATTTTACCGACAGGCAACTTACCTAAGGCAGTATCCACTTGATCGTATTTTTTGACGGTTGTCTCAGGAGATATGACAGCGATTACCGAAAAAGGGTTGTCAACTTCAATGGTGAAGGAGGGCTGTTTCAGGGAGATTTTTCTAATGGTGTTGAAATCCGTTTCTACTACATAGAGATTGCCTTGGTGATCGAAGTTCATTGATTGAACTCCGTAAAACGGGGCGGTTATGACAGAATCGTCATCCTTGTCAGCGCCTTTGCCAGCTATGGTACTTATGATGCCAGCGCTATCCACTTTTTGGATTCTATGATTGTCAGCATCAGCGATATATACGGTTCCATAACGGTCTACGGCAACTCCATAAGGATAACTCAATTTGGCCTCTGTGGCAGGCCCACCATCGCCGCTGGTACCTTTCCCATTCCCGCCGGCAAAGGTCCTGATTGTATTATCACTATTATTAACCTTGCGAACTCGATGCTCTCCAATCTCGCATATATATATGTTCCCTTTGCCGTCAACAGCGATGGTAATATCACCAAAATTCCAACTAGAGTCGAATAATAAATTAGCTTTGGTAGCAGGTCCACCATCTCCTTTGGAAGATTTGCTTGCCCCATTTCCAGCTACCGTATTGATTCTTCCGGCAGAGTCTATCTTACGAATCCGACAGTTACCTGCGTCAACCACATAAATATTGTCATTGTCGTCAATACCCAAATACTGTGGAAAATTCAAAGTGGCAGCCGTAGCCATATCACCATCCCCGCTAAAATCTTGTTTTCCGCTTCCGACAAAGGTGTTGATGTTGCCATCATTACCTACTCTTCTAATACGGTTGTTAATTGCGTCAGCGAAATATACATTGTCTTTGCTGTCAATTACAATCCCACAGGGGGCATTAATCTGAGCAATAGTGGCTGGACCGCCATCTCCACTGAATCCGCTGGTACCGGTACCCGCAAAAACGCTGTACTCTCCAATACTTGAAATTTTCAGGATACGGTGAGTCCCACGATCTGAAACATAAAGATTACCCTTGCTATCGAATGCAACCGCTACTGGGTTAGACAATCTGGGGTCTTGGCCGACAATAGTTGTGTAATGGTTTTGCTGAGTGGATGTATCTGACATAATGCTTTCAGGTGAGTTTAGGTTGAAAAAAATATTGCTTTCTCTTCAATATGATTTTTGGTATTCAGTTCTACGCATTTCAAAGCAAGCATTACTAATCGTAAAGAATTGATCAGATTTATTAAAATCTGTAAAACTTAACATTCAACGTGCTAAGAGAAAAGTAACCTTTCCTTGCAACTTACCTGAAATTTTATAACATCGAGTAGATTGATTTTTTTATCGTAAAAGTCGAACCTACCTCAGCTACTCCGATCTGGCCGGTTTTCTGGACGAGCCTTCCAAAGCGCAGATCAAACAGTGGCAGGCCATGAGTACCCTCGACTGGGC
>CATMVR010000059.1 GCA_950075905.1 uncultured Persicitalea sp.
ACAATAAACGGCATTCGGATGCCCCCTTCGTAGAGCGAAAGTTTGGTACCGCGCAGGCCCACCGTGCGGCGGTCGCCAAAGGCCGGAAGGGGACCGTTGTCGCTCGTAAAAATGACGAGTGTATTCTCGTCCAGGCCGAGGGCTTTGAGGCCAGCCATCAAGCGGCCTATCTGTGTATCTACCTCCACCAGTACCTTGGCCAGGTTGGGCATTTTTTCGGAGTCACGGGGGTGTACCTCTATGGTCTCAGGGTCAGGAATCCAGGGGGTATGCACGTCGTCGAGCCAGAGGTTGATATAGGATGCCCCGTCCCTGTTTTTGGACAAAAAATCCAGCGTCTTGTCTACAAAGTAGGCCGTGCGGTTCCAGCGCTTCACGCTGTCCTGCTTTGACCAGATCCAGTTCGTGGCCGTCAGGAGCGGGTCGGGGTCGGGGCTTTCGTAGGTACTGGCATATTCGTCAAAGCCGTACTCCGGTATGCCGGGGGCTTCGGTCACATCGCGACCGCCGCCCATGTGCCACTTGCCAAAGTGGGCGGTGTGGTAGCCAACCTCGCGCAGGGCGCGGGCTACCGAGGGCGCACGCGGGTCGAGGAAGTCAGCCTGCTCGCAGGTACGGTTGTGCTTTTTATCGCTCAGGTAAGAGGTGATGTTCCAGCGGGTCGGATGCATGCCGGTAGTGAGGCTCACCCGCGAGGGCGAGCAGATGGGTGATCCGCTGTAATACTGCGTAACCCGGGTACCCTCAGCCGCGAGGCGGTCGATGTTGGGGGTAGGTGCTACTCTGCCCCCGTAGCAGCCCACGTCTCCGATGCCCATGTCGTCGGTCAGGATCAGGATGATGTTGGGCGGGCGTTGGGGTGTTTTTTGGGAGAACGTTGGGGGAGTGAGCCCTAAAAGGAAAATAAGAAAGCAGGGCAGGAATAGCTTTGGGGTCATTGTATAAAGTGCATTTTTCATTCTCATCTGCATGATTGGCAAAACTTGATTAATAGTAATCACTTGCGAACTTAATAAGTACGAGACGTCCTTTCGCTTTTTAAAAGCAAAAGAGCCCCTACTCCGCCGGAATCCCCATACGGCGGCTCCATACATCGTACTTCTGCTGCATTTCGCGGGCTTTGTCGGGGTACTTGTCCATGAGGTTAGTAGATTCGGTTCGGTCGGTTTTGAGGTTGTATAGCTCCCAGGTTTTCCGCTTAGGGTACACCAATTTCCAGTCGCCCTCGATTAGGGCTTTGCCTCCTTCGTGCTCAAAAAACAGTTGGGCGTAGGATTGCCTCTTTTTCTTCAAAAACACCGGCAGCAGGCTGCGGCCGTCCATGTCGTTGATGGCATGGCCGGCGTACTCTTTGGGATAGGGGGCACCCGGGAGATCGAGGGCCGTGGGCAGGATGTCCATGGCGTGCGTCAGCTCGTCGGAAAAGCCGCCGGGGCGGGTCTTCAATCCCGGCCAGCTTACGATCAGCGGCGTACGCACGCCACCGCCCACCGACTCGGCCTTCCAGAGGCGGTAGGGCGAGTTGATGGCATTGGCCCACTCGGGCCCGATGCCCGTGTACGACAACTCCGAGCCGATCATCGCCGTCGGTATCGCATTGGCGTACAGGAGCTTTTGTCCGTCACGGGTTTCGGAGGGGCGGTCGTAACCAGATACCTGCATTATTTCGGGCGAAGCACCATTATCCGACATAAACACGATCAGGGTGTTCTCCAGCTCGCCGGTTTCTTCCAGCGTTTTCAGTACCTGACCAATACCCCGGTCCATACGGGCCACCATGGCGGCGTGGGTAGCCATTTTCCGGATGTTAAATTCCTTTTCCTTCGCCGACAGTTCATCCCACTGCCGGCCCGGTATGGGCGACAGCGGATTTTCTGCGGCGGTAAGTAACCCTAACTCAATCTGTTTTTCGCGACGAGATTTTTGCAGTACATTCCAGCCGTCTTTATATACCGGAAGGTACTTTTCAATATCGTCTTTCGGGGCATGAATGGGCCAATGCGGTGCAGTATAGGCCAGGTACAGCAGGAAAGGATCGTCTTTTTTCGAAAAATCCTGGATATAGCCCCTGGCTTTTTCTGAAAAATCGTCGGTGATGTAGTAGTCCTTTCCCACCGTCTTGACGGGCTGATCGCCCTCTACCAGCGAGAAAGGGTCAAAATAGCTCACTACGCCCCAGATGATGCCGTAAAATTTCTCAAAACCCCGGTTGACGGGGTAGGTACTTACCTCGGCAAAGTGAATGCCGGGATCATGCTGATGGTTGAGCCAGGCCAGGTGCTTTTGTTTGTCGGGCAGCGGCACAGCCTCCGACAGGTGCCATTTGCCCACCATGCCCGTCTGATAGCCATTTTGCCCGAGTACTTCGGCGATGGTCACGCCGTCACGCGTCATACTGCGGCCGTTACGAATCAGGCCCACGCGGTGCTGGTACTGCCCCGTGAGCAGGCTGGCGCGGGTGGGGCAACAGCGGGCGCTATTGTAGGCATTGCGAAAGCGCAGGCCGTTGGCTGCTAGCTTGTCCAGGTTAGGCGTTTCAATTTCCCCCCCGTAGCACCCCAAATCCGAATAGCCCAGGTCGTCGGCCAGGATAATCAGCAGGTTGGGGCTTTCTTTGCGGGGTTGCTTTTTTTGTATCGCAAAGCCCGCCAGGAGCGTTACCAGCATCAATGCAGTGAAAACGAACAGAATTGGCTTTTTCATGAAAGGTGACCGTTGATGAGTACGTTAAGGGTCTGTTTTATTGGTACTTATAACGTTTGTTTGTCTAATTGAACAATAGAAAGATACATCTATCTGATTTTGAGAGTACATTCAAATGAAAGATATTCTTTCCTATATTGAGCCTGTTTCTGACAATTATACCTCTTTCATGAAAAAATATTTTTTACTCTTCCTGTCTCTGGCGGTCACGCCCTACCTGAGCTACGCCCAGCAGCCCGTCAAAGAATCCAAAGGCGTCTACCAGTTTCTGACCGACGATCCTAACCAAAAGCCCTTCTACAGCGACCGCGTGGGCGTCTATGCTCAGAATGGCATGGTGGCCTCGGCGCATCCGGAGTCCTCTCGCGTGGGGGTGGATATTTTGAAAAAAGGCGGCAATGCCGTCGACGCGGCCGTTGCAGTGCAGTTTGCCCTGGCGGTAGTACACCCCTCTGCCGGCAACATCGGCGGCGGTGGTTTCATGGTATTCCGGGATAAGGACGGTCAGAACTTTACGCTGGATTTTCGGGAAAAAGCGCCACTGAAAGGCCATAAGGATATGTACCTCGACGAGCAGGGCAACGTGATTCAGGGGCTGAGTACCCTGGGGCACCTGGCGAGTGGGGTACCCGGCTCGGTGGATGGGATGGCTACAGCCCACGCCCGCTTTGGCAAGCTGCCCTGGGAAACGCTGCTGCAACCCGCCATCGAGCTGGCCGAAAGAGGAGTAATCCAGACCGAAAAGGAAGCCCGGGGGCTGAACAATGTCAGGAACAATGTACAGAAAGTGAATCCCGGCACAAGGTACTTCCAGCATCCCGAAGGCCGCGAATGGCAAGCAGGCGATACGCTGGTACAGAAAGACCTGGCGCAGGTACTGAAAGCAATTCAGAAAAAAGGCCGCGAGGGATTTTATAAGGGGAAGGTAGCCAGAATGCTGGCCTCCGAGATGAAGAAAAACAAAGGCATTATTTCCAAAAAAGATCTGAAAGCCTACCGCTCGCAGTGGCGGGAGCCGATTGTGGGCAATTACAAGAATTATAAGATCATCACCATGCCGCCCACGTCGAGCGGGGGCGTGGCCCTGATGCAACTGCTGCGCCTGACGGAACCCTACCCCCTTACCCGCTGGGGCTGGAATACCGACTCTACCGTGCAGGTCATGATCGAGGCGGAGCGCCGCGTGTATGCCGACCGCGCCAAGTTTCTGGGCGATCCCGACTTTGTGGACGTACCCGTAGACAAGCTCATCAGCTACGATTACCTGCGCGACCGCTGGAAGAACTTCTCCTTTGCCCAGGCTACCGACAGTAGAAATATCAACGGAGGGAACCTGCCCGGCTACGAGAGCCTGGAAACGACTCACTTTTCCATTGTGGACAAAGACGGCAACGCCGTGTCGATTACTACTACCCTCAACGGCGGCTACGGCAGCAAGGTGGTGGTGAAGGGTGGCGGATTCTTTATGAACAATGAGATGGACGATTTTAGTATCAAGGCCGGGGTACCCAATATGTTTGGGTTGATTGGCAATAAGGCTAATGAGATAGCCCCCGCCAAGCGGATGCTGTCGTCCATGACGCCGACCATTGTGGAGAAAGACGGGAAGCTGCTGATGGTGGTAGGTACGCCCGGCGGCTCTACCATCATTACGGCGGTCTACCAGACTATCCTGAATGTACTCGAACACGGTATGACCATGCAGCAGGCCGTGAACGCCCTGAAATTTCACCATCAGTGGCTACCCGATAAGACCTTTTTTGAAGCCGGGGCCTTTACCGACAACACCATCCAGAAACTCCAAAACCGTGGCTACATTCTGGAAAAGCAGGGCTCCATCGGCCGTATGGATTGCATCCTTGTACTGCCCAACGGTACCCTCGAAGGCGGCTCCGATCCGCGTGGGGATGATACGAGTGTGGGATATTAGGACAATTTTGAATGATAGAATGATAGATTGTTAGAATAAAAAACATTCTCTCAATCTCTCACCGCGGGGGCGGACCCCTCACTCATTCACAATTGAAATTTCGTAAAACTTTACCTGCGTGTCCTGCACATCGATGTAGGTGATGGAGTTGTTGGAGTTGCCGTAGCGGGCAAAATCGGGTACGCGGCTGTGACCTACTACCTGATGGTAGCCCGCCAGGAAATCGTATTCTGTTTCTGATTTATCAGCCCATACGGGGCCGCCGCTTGGGCAGTCTCCTCCGCGGGTGTACCCCACTTCAAAAAGGATTTCCTGGTCTTTGCTTTGATGAATTGCGTTGAGTGTTGCCGCCAAATGCTCCGCCTCATAATGCTGTATAGTAGAGCGGTGGCGAGCGAACCAGCTTCTTGAAATACCCGCGTGGGTGAAAAGGTGCTTTTTGTACTGCCAGGCTATCTGAAAAAGATCGGCGTTTTTGTTGTAAAGGTCGCCCAGAATGGGCTGCAGGTCGGCGCGGTGCCCCGAGCATTGGTAGTCCGGGTAGTACATGTACTGAATATCGTGGTTGCCCAGCAACAGCACTACGCGATCGGGGTTTCGCCTCTTGAAGTCTATGATTTCCTCAAAGTTCAGGATTACATCGGCATCCGGTATGTAGCGGTGCGGATCTACGTAGTCGCCGATAAAAATGATGTGGTCAGCCGGAGTCCCTTCAATTTCTTTCCAGGCATCTCGCCCGTGTACATCACCTATTGCCAATATATCCATCATGGAGCAGAATTTTAATCATGACCCGTCGGGAACGATCTGAAATTTAACGCCTTACCTGCACACCTAGTTCCTCGTATTCGGTCAGCTTTTCTGGTTCCGCGTTCGTAATCAGGGTCTGGATTAGGGTTAGCGGCGCAAAAGCAAGGTACCGGTTTTGTTCCAGCTTACTCTCATCACAGAGTAAATAAGCATGCCGGGCGTGGGTAGCCATGGCCAGCGTAATGCCCGCTTCCAGCTCACTGTCGGCGCTCAGCCCCCGCGCCACCGACACTCCACCCGCCCCCACAAAGGCCCGGTCGGCCTGGTAACGGCTGATGTGCTCCTCAGCCATACGGCCGTGCACGGCCTGCCGGGCCGGGTCCAGCTCACCACCCACAAGGTTGATACTGACCGCGGTGTTGATCAGTTCCAGCACCACGGGCAGCGAATTGGTAATGACCGTAATCCGCTTTTCTTTCAGGTAGGTACACATGCGGTAGACCGTACTACCGCAATCCATGAATACCACCTCCCCGTCCTGCACCTGCGCGGCGGCTAATTTTCCAATGTAGTCCTTGGCTTCGTTGTGGGCAGAGGCTTTGTCCGAAAAAGAGAAAGGAGCCTTTACCACACTAGCCTTCATAGCCCCACCATGTGTGCGTTCCAGCCAGCCTTCGGCGGCCAGGTGGGCCAGGTCGCGTCGCACGGTGATTTCGGAAGTTTCCAATAGCTCGGCCAGCCCTTTTACCCCGGCTTCGCCCCGTTTATCCAATTCTTCCAGAATTAATCTCTTGCGTGTTTGAAAACTCATAAACTCTACGGATATTTGATCAAATATAATCAAAATAAATCAATAATGATCAAAATTGGCCATGAAGTTCGAATCGTAGAAGAGAAGGTACTCTCCGATAACTGGTACACGCTCCGCAAGTATACCTTCGACTACCCCAAAAAGGACGGTACCTGGGAACGACAATCACGCGAGGCTTACGACCGCGGCAACGGGGCTGTAATCTTGCTCTACAACCGCGAAAAGCAGAAAGTGATCCTGACCCGGCAGTTCCGGCTACCTACATATATCAACGGCAACCCAACGGGTATGTTGATTGAAGCCTGCGCGGGGCTGCTGGATCAGGACAATCCGGAAGACTGTATACGCAGGGAAACGGAGGAAGAAACCGGCTATCAGATCCGGGACGTAAAGAAGGTGTTCGAAGCCTATATGTCGCCCGGCTCGGTGACCGAAATTTTGTATTTCTTCGTAGCTGAATACAGCGAAGATATGCAGGTAAGCGAGGGAGGCGGCCACGCCGACGAGCAGGAGAATATCGAGGTACTGGAGCTAAACTTTGAAGAAGCGCTGGCCATGGTACGCAGGGGAGAGATCAGGGATGCGAAGACGATCATGCTGCTGCAGTACGCGCAGATCAACCAGTTGGTATAAACAAAAAAACGCTGACAGGGTTTTTGAACCCTGTCAGCGTTGAAATAGTGGAGCGAACTTTACGCCTTTGGCTCCGTCGCCGGGTCGGTTTTGGTTCCCGAAAACTTATCCATCAGATCGCGCAGCATCTGCTCCACATCCGGGAAATTCGTTTTCAGCGTTTCCGAACCCTTGGTTTTTAACTGCTCGAAGTAGTCGTGGGCCTTATCTACCCCGCCTTCGGCTTCATCGCGAAGGGTAGTAGCTTTGGTTTTCAGATCTTCCAGCATTTTCTCGCCTTCTTCCGTTTGCAGGTACTTATATAGCGTAGCTCCGGCGGCAGCACCCAGAACAAACGTAGCGAGGTGTTTGGCATTGACACTCATGGTTTTGATGGTTAGAGGTGAACGACTTGATAGTTACCAAATATACGAATTAAAATGGTCGTATTGAAGCCGTTCGTCAGGCGCTGCCACCGCTTGCCTATCAAGTTAAGCCTTTTTGTGTCGCTATATCTCAAAACCCGCTACCGAATCTCAAAAGCAGCCTGCATCCGGTAACTCAATTTGATCTTCTGGTATTCCAGATCGCTTTCCTGCACGGCATCGGCCGACTCGGCAGCCATCATCCGCATATTGGATTTGTACATCGGTACGGGGTACTGCGCATTGTCTTCCATTTCCCGGATTTCCAGCACCGGCCCCAGCTTTTCGCCCAGCGCCTCTACCAGGTAGGTAGCCTTTTCGCGGGCTTCTTTTAATGCCTTTATCTTCACTTCTTTCTTAAACTCCTCCTTACGCGAGTGGTCTACCCGACTCATGTTGGCGTACTGAATGCCCCGGCTGTCTACTTTGGAAAGAATGATGTCGAGCTTGTCGGTTTCGGATACTTTCAGCTGGTACTGCTTGCTTTCCAGAAAGGTAGCGGGCTTTTTATTTTTGTCCCAATGCTGCTGATACCCGCCAATGCCGCTCACGGTTAGGTTTTCTTTGGGCAGGCCGGCCTCGGCCACGGCTTTTACCAACTGCTTCTCCAGCGTGCTGATCACAACTTTGTCTTTCTGATTTTTTTCGTCCTTGAAGTACTCCCGCAACGATACAGTAAAGTACAGCTCGTCGGGTGTGACTTCCATTTCTGAAAATCCCATCACCTCAATACGGCGGGTTTCTTTGGCAGGCACAGGGGTGTTTTGGGCGGAAACGGTGAAGAGGGTACTCAAAGTGGCCAACAAGGCCGTAGCAAATAAGGTACGTTGATTCATGGCTAGCATATAAAAATGGGTTTGTACTGAAACTTGGACAAGCAAAGATACCTCAGGTTTAAAATACCCTGCCAGCCAATCATACAAACCCATTACCAATACTGCACCTACTTAATCAGGCAGTACCTTCAGCATTACATTCTTATAGTAGATCACGCTCTTGGGATCGTGCCCCTGCAAAGCCACAGTACCGCTACTCAGGCGCTTCGTCTTGCTCTTAGGCTCTGCCGGTTCGGTATACTCATTGATTACCTTGCCGTCGACCATCACGGTCACTTTTTTGCCATTCACGATGATGTGTTCGGTGTACCACTCGCCATCCTTTGCATACACTTCCTTCACATCCTGCTCGCCGTACACGCTACCGGTTTTACGCCAGTCAGTATGCGTCTGATTGACCTGAATCTCGTAGCCTTTGGCGGGCCATCCTTCCGGCTGATAGGCCGTATGAATAAACATCCCCGAGTTGGCACCGGGCATGGTTTTGATGTCGGCCTTGAACTCGAAATTTTTGAAGTTGTGGTCGCCTACCGGTCCATCGTAAAACATATGCGCCCGGGGTCCGGCTACCTTGATGGTCCCATCTTCGATGGTGAAAGTACCGGGGCTTTCTTCGGTAATTTTCCAGCCGTCAAAGTTTTTGCCGTTAAAGATGGCTACCCAGCCTTTTTCTTTTTTCTTCTTTTGGGCCAATACCGGGCTGAGGGCAAAGCCTACGAGCAGGAGAGTACAAATCAAAAAACTTATGCGCTTCATAAAAATATGGGGATTGGGATGATGTAAATAAGCCAACCTAAGGATTAAGATCCGGGGTTGATGGAAAAAGGAAAATCCAGGGTGGGTTTACTTATGGCAAAAAGAATGGACTCAGATGTATTTCATAAAACCCTATCTTGTGCATCTTCATCCATCGTGGGGGGGTACAAATCGGCGGTGACCAAACATGCTAACCGCCTGGAACTGGAAATGGGTTGGCAGACGCGGTTCCACGACCACGTCATCCGCGACGAACCATCCTTTGTCAGAATTGCCCAATACATCAAAAATAATCCCCATAATTGGAAGAACGACCGTTTTTTTGACGGTTAACAGGTCGGCGGTATGGAATCATGTGAAACTTCACCCCTCCCCCAGCAGCAGCGTCAGCAATGCTTCCCGCACTTGTCCCCTTTCAAGCAGGTGCTGTGCATGGGCATGCAGCACATCCGGCAGGTACTGACAGCCCAAACGGGCCTCTTCCCGTAAAGTAAGCATCGCCTCGGTTTCGCCGAAAATCTGTATTTCCTCCTCAGTAGGAAATGCTGTCAGGCTACCCAGCTGCCCCAGGTCGTTGCCCGTCAAGACTTTGGAATTGCGAACGCTTTCCGGCAGGGCGTTGACGCCGATGCCATACTGCGGGCGGGGTACTTCAAAGAGCGCCGGGCCATGCGCGCGGGCGTACCAGTCGCCACCCAGACGGGCTACCCAGTCGGTTTTGGTTTGGTCTATCTGTCCGTTTTCGTCCAGAATACTTTCGGAAAAGTGTCCGCGAAGTACCTCGGCAATCACCAGCACCATCGTACCAATTTCTTTTATTTCAAGCACCCTGCACTCAAACTGCGCGGGGGATTCCTGCACGCGGGGTGGTTTCACCAGCTCCGAAGGCTGCATGGTAAAACCTGCCTTTTCAAATTCGTTCACCTCCTTTTCAAACTCGGCACTGCTGAGCGACATCTGCTGCACCATATCGTAGCTCACCATGTTGATGACTACCTCGGGTACCTCCATCAGGTTAAGGGCCGTGTGCTTGTGGGTATTGTCGCGGCCCCGCCGGTTGGGGGCAAATACCAGAATCAGCGGGTCAATGCCCATGACGTTGAAGAAGCTGAACGGGCTGAGGTTTACGTTGCCGGCGGCATCTACCGTACTGGCAAAAGCAATGGGCCGTGGCGCTACGGCAGAGTTAAGGTATTTATAAAAGGCGCGGGCGCCGAGGTCGCTGGGGTTAAGGGTTTTCATAGTTGGCTGAATAAAGTTCACGTTTTTTATGTTAGTTTGGAAAGAATCCAAAAGAAGGGCTATGTCAATACTTGAAGAAATAAATTTCCAAGTCAGAAGGCTTCCGCCCTCACTCCAAGCCGAAGTACTTGACTTTGTTGATTTCCTAGTTTCCGAAAGCACAGAAAGCAGTCATTCCAATCAATCAAACCTTCCTTGTTTACACAATAAAAGAGGATCAGGGAAAAATGTGATTAACTATGTATCTGATGATTTTGATGCTCCTCTGGACGATCTTAAGGACTACTCCTAATTGTATGAAAGACACATAGCTATTCTCCGGCTTTTCGAAGAATGATTTTTTCCAGATCATCCGAAATTCTAAAATTTGTAGTGCGAATTTTTTCGAGCAAGGGCTTTATTGCAGGTATGATGCCGAAGAGTTTTTGGAAAAACATCCATCTCCCCCATTTTTTCCAGTATAACCAGACAACTGGTATCAGAGATGATAATTCTGGGCATTCAGAATATCGTTTTCCAGTTCAGAAGCAGGATAGTTGAACAGAGAGACGCCATAATTACCCAGAAGCTCCATGAAAGTTCTTTTGGAATAACCAGCAAGTTCGGCCGCTTGACCCAGGGATAAAGTACCGTTTTCATAAAGCCGGGCAGCTAGTAAGGTTTTCACCTCATGTTCGTCCAGATTTACTGATTCGGGTAGTTCTAGTGTTAATGTTTTCATAATTCAAATTTATGAAATAAACAGGTGGAATACTCCTACTCTGTTTGTGACTTTAAAGAAGCTAACAAACCCTCCCCCGCACCTCGCCAAACCCCACCCGCACGCCTTCCCGCTCGGCGTAGCCTCGCAGAATCACCTCGTCGCCATCTTCCAGATAAGTGCGGGTAGTACCATCGGCCAATTGTACGGGTTGCTGACCGCCTCGCGTGAGTTCGAGCAAACAGCCGTTGGGAGCATAGTCGTCACCTGTTTCCGGTCCGCTGATGGTACCCGTCGCCAGCAGATCGCCTACGCGCAGATTGCAGCCCGTGATGGTATGGTGGGCCAGTTGCTGCCGGACATTCCAGTACAGGTGGCGGGCATTGGTGCGACTTATGATGGTTTCGGTGGAAGTCCCGGTGCCAATTGCTACACTCAGTTCCAAATCAAAATTCAGTTCCCCCCTGGTTTGCAAATACGGCAGAGGTGTGGGCTCCTGCGTAGGCCCGGCTACGCGAAAGGCTTCCAGCGCATCGAGGGTCACCACCCATGGAGAAATCGACGTAGCGAAGTTTTTACTCAGAAAAGGCCCCAGCGGCTGGTACTCCCAGCGCTGAATGTCGCGCGCCGACCAGTCATTGACCAGCACGCAGCCGAAGATATAGTCCTCGGCATCCTCCGCGGATACCGACTCACCGAGTTTCGAATCTTTCCCGATCACAAAACCCAGTTCCAGTTCGTAGTCCAGCGCGCGGCTTGGGCTAAAAACCGGCACCTCCGCTCCCGGTGGCAGAATCTGCCCATTGGGCCGCCGGATTGGCGTACCCGATACGACAACGGACGAAGCCCGGCCGTGGTAGGCAACGGGCAGGTGCCGCCAGTTGGGCATTAGCGGGTTATCAGGCCGGAAGAGTTTACCGACATTGGTGGCGTGCTCTATGCTGGAATAAAAATCGGTATAGTCGCCAATGGCGATGGGCAGGTGCATCAGAGCCTCTGCCTGAGGTACAAGTACCTCAGCGGCTAGTTTGTGTAGCGAGGAGTGCCTTTGGGTAAGCTGCTGCTGCAAAAATTCGCGCAAGCGGCGAGCCACAGGCCGGCCCAGCGCCATCAGGGCATTGAGCGTGGGGCTTTGAAAAACAGAAACCGCTACCTCAGCCCCGGAGAGTATTCCAAGCTGAGCAGCGGCGCTCATGTCTATGATATATTCCCCAATAGCTACCCCTACCCTTGGTTCATCCGAATTCCTGCTAAAAATACCAAAGGGTAAATTATACAGGGAGAAGTCAGAATCTGCCGGGATGGCTAGCCATGAAGCGGGTAATTTCATTCACTTTCACTGAAATTGTTATAAATGGAGTCCATAATCCTGACAAACTGCTGGTAGTCGGCCTCGTTGAGCTCGCCCCATCCTTTACGCCGGATCTCGGCTACTACAGGAAATGCCTCATCGCGAATTTGCAATCCCTTGTCGGTCATGAAAATATTGAATTTTCGACGGTCACCCGTGGCCATGCGGCGTTCCACGAAGCCTTTCTTCTCCAAAAGGTCAATAATGCGGGTTACCGTGGGGGGATCTTTGTAAGTTACCTCCGCCAGCGCGTTCTGACTTACCCCTTCGTCACGGGAAATATGATCAATCAATACCCACTGATCTACGGTAAGATCGATTCCCTTTTCATTAAGTTTTTTCTGTAATGCACTCCTGATTTTTTTGATCGTGGTATCAATCTTAAAAAAGTAAGCGCGATGATCGGAATGATGCGTCATATAACTTTGAAAAGGGGTGAATTACATAGTATATATCCTACAAATATACTATGCATGAACTATTAGCATACTAACCAATCACTAAATTATTTGAAAATTATTTATCAAATGGGGGTTTTTTGTATGAATCTTTCTAATGTTTCCGCTATTTTACTTACTGAACCGTAAAGTTGCTCGTAAGAATCGATCACAAAGTAGTGATCCTGAAACCGGTCAATGTGGTAGGGAGTATCAAGCACTCTTGCAACTTCAAAGTCAATTTTAGGCACATTTTTGCTTAGGCAGTACACACTTTCTCCCGGAGAAGAGATGATCCCGCCCCCGTAAATTTTCAGTTCGCCCTGCTCGCGAATCAGCCCAAACTCCACCGTGTACCAGTACAGCCGCGACAGCCGTAGCAGGGAGTCCTCATCATCAATAAAATCAAGGGCCACCTTACTCAGATCCGCCATAAAGTCACAAAAGGCCTGATTGCTCAGCAGCGGCACGTGCCCGAAGGTATCGTGAAACATATCAGGCTCTTCGAGGTAGTCGAGCTGCTCGGGCTTACGCAGCCAGGTGGGGGCCGGAAACTGCCGGTGGGCCAGGTGCTGGTAGAACTCCCGGTGGGGTATCAGCCCCGGTACTACGTAGACCTCCCAGCCCGTCAGCTTACGCAGGCGGGGGTTGGTTTCCTCGGCAAAGTTGGGGATATGATCGGCCACAAAACCGCCCTTGTCGATT
>CATMVR010000060.1 GCA_950075905.1 uncultured Persicitalea sp.
ATTTATCCCGATGAAAAAGCAAAAAGTGCCAGCGGCACGACCGATCTGGTAACCCCGGATTTCAATCCGGGGACCCTCAACTCAAAAACCTCTCCGCAAAATCCTCCTTGAAAGCCCGCCCGATGGGTACCACCGACTCGTTATCCATGTAGAGCTGGTTGCCTACTACTTTGACGATTTTGGCCACATTGACAATAAACGACCGGTGTACCTGCACAAAGCGGTCACCGTCCAGCGTTTCCAGCCAGTGCCTGAGCGGCTCAGATGACAGGTACTTTTTCCCGGACAGGCATATTTCGGTATAGTCGGCGTCCGATTTAATATACACAATAGTGTCCGTCCCGATCCGGATGTACTCGTAGCCCGACTTGATGAAAATTTCGGCGTGGGAATCAGATGCTTTGGGCGGTCCTGTTCGTACTTCGGAGGTGTTTGGCAAAGGTACCCGGGATACCGCTTTCACAAAGCGCTGGAAAGAAAAGGGCTTCAACAGGTAGTCCACTACCCTGAACTCATAGCTTTCCAGGGCGTAGTCCGAAAAGGCCGTCGTCAGGATAACGGGCGGCAGCTGGGGTACCGTTCTCAACATATCAATTCCTGACATCTTGGGCAGATGGATATCCAGAAATATCAGATCTACCGAGGCCGTTTTGAGGTAGTCCATGGCCTGAATCGCATCCGAAAACGTGGCCACCAGGTGCAGGGTCCCGATGTCCTGGATGTACTTTTTCAGAATACGCTGGGCGGGCGGTTGATCTTCAATAATGATACATTTCATGCCGGGCTTGCTGGACTAACTGCATGGACAAGTGTACTTCGTAGTGGTAATCCGCTTCGTGGATAGCCAATTGGTGCGCTTTGGGGTAAAGCAACTGCAATCGTTTCCTGACATTTTCCAGGCCGATACCATGGGCCAGATTTTCGGTATTGGTGACCGGATGAAAGTTATTCTTGCAGGAAAAGGTCAGTTCGCCATCTTCGGTGACCTGAATAGCTATATCAATACAAATATTTTCTGACTGGCCGGACTGGCTATGCTTGAAGGCGTTCTCAATGAATACAATCAGAATCAGGGGGGCTATCTGGTAATCGGGCCGGTCGATTTGAATGGAAAAATTGATCTTCCCCCGCTCTTCGATCTGCATTTCGTACAGCTGCGTAAAATTCTGCAGCTGCTCCACCTCCTTGGACAACGGGACAAATTTTTCTTTGCATTCGTACAGCATATACCGCAGCACCGCGCTCAGTTTCAGAATGATTTCGGGCGTTTTGGGCGAGGATTCGATGGCGTACGAATACAGGTTATTGAGATTGTTGAATAAAAAATGCGGATTAATCTGCGATCTCAGAAATTTCAGTTCGCTCTCTTTGATGGTACTTTTCAGTAGCTCCACCTCCTGTTGCTTCCGCAGGGCATCCCAGGCAAACTTAAACCCCGATAGCACGGTAATGACCGGCAGCACGCCCCACAGGCTAAAAAAAACGCCCAAAAAACGCCGACCCCGGGTGTCCGGAAAATAGATTTTTTCAATCACCGCCTCTTCCAGAAAGATTACAAGAGCAATGACTGCCACGGTGTAGATCACAAATTGCAGGTGTTTTTTCTGGTAAAGAAATCGGGGCAATAACAGGTAGTTGATTACAAAGGCGGCCGCGGCGTCGGTCGAGAAAAATACCAGCTGGTAGGATTCTACCTGGGGGTTGTCCCGATCGTACGAATAAAAGACAAACACCACCACGTGCAGTAGCACCTGGAACAGAACTTCCCGGTAGGGCAGCGACGAAGACGAAAGAGAATCTCTGATTGGCATATTTCAAAGATAAAGGTTTTCACGGCTCCTAAAAACATTTCAGGCCGAACGACACTTTTACTACTGTGAACGCCAATTTTCGCCCAGAATCGACATTTCTGCGGTTTGGGGGATAAGTTAGGTCGTTCACCGATTTTATTTCCCTTTCCCTATTAATTACCCTTCCTTAGTAACAGTAACAAGAAGCTATGAGAATATAACTATATAAGACAATGAACCTGAAACTACACTACATATCCATTTTATTATGCCTGATTTTTGGCGCCACAACCGCTACCGCTCAGGACAATACGAAAGTGACTGTTACCGGAATGGTCAAAGATAAGCTTACTCAGCAGCCGGTAGCCTACGCCACCGTCATGATCGGAAACAAAGAGACGGGCGAGGCCATTACCGGTACCACTACGGGAGAGGATGGCACGTTTAGCATCACCACCGGCGCCACTGACTTTTTTGTAGAAGTGAGCTTCATTGGCTACGAGTCGCAGAGCAAGCGGGATATCAACATCAGAGACGGAAAAGTCGATATAGGGGTCATTCAGCTGGCCGAAGACAGCCGGGCCTTGCAGGAGGTAGTGGTCAGGGGAGAAAAATCAAGGACGGAGTTTAAGCTGGACAAGCGGGTTTTCAACGTCGGTCAGGACCTGGCCAGTACCGGAGCCAGCGCGCTGGAAGTACTCAACAATGTACCTTCGGTGAACGTAAATATTGAGGGACAAGTGAGTCTGCGGGGGAGCGCCGGTGTGCAAATTCTGATCGACGGCAAACCGTCGATCATGGCGGATCAACAGAGCAACGCCCTGGGTACCATCACCGCCGATATGATCGAGAGCATTGAGGTCATTACCAATCCATCGGCCAAATACGCCGCTGAGGGTACCTCAGGAATTTTGAACATTATCCTGAAAAAGGAAGAAAAGCAAGGGCTCAATGGTTCTATCTCGCTCAATACGGGCATCCCGGACAACCACAGCGTGGGCGTGAGCCTGAACCGCCGCACCGAAAAATTTAACCTGTTTACGCAGTTGGGGGCGGGCTACCGGTCGCTTCCCCAATTCTCTGAATCCATTAACCGCGACCGGATCAACAATACCACCGTGGCCAGCGACGGTACCGAGTACCGCAATGAGACATTTTATAATGTGATTCTGGGGACCGACTACCACATCAATAAGCTTAACGTCATCACGCTGTCGGGAAACTTTGCCTACGAAGTAGAGAAGCAGCCTTCGCAGTACGATTTTAGCTTTACGGATAGCACCGGCACCATCGTGTCGCGGTGGAACCGGCGGGAAACCACAGCGGCCACCAACCCCAAGTATCAGTACGAGCTGCAGTACGAAAAGAAGTTTGAAGACAACGAAGACCACGTGCTGCTTTTCAGCGCCATCGGTAGCTTTTTTGGTAAAGACCAGTCCTCTGAGTTTATCAACACCCCGGTGCTGGGCGATAATTTTAACAACGACCAGCGCACCGAAACCAAATTTCAGCAGGCCGACTATACCTTCAAGCTGGACTATACCGATCCGCTCACGGAGCAAATTACGATAGAAACCGGCGCTCAGTATCTGATCAACGACGTGGGCAACGACTTTTCGGTAAGCAACCTGATCGATGGCACGTGGATCATTGCCGAAGCCCTGACCAATAATTTTGAATACAATCAAAAGGTATTAGGCGTATACGGTACCGGTTCTTACGAGGGCAAAAAATGGGGCGTAAAACTGGGACTCCGCGCCGAAAATACGGACCTGAACACGCTGCTCACTACTACCAATGAAGCTAACAACCTGAATTTCACCAATCTGTTCCCCACAGTCCACTCGTCGTACAAGATCACCGAGAAGATATCGGTGCAGGCGGGGTACTCCCGGCGTATTTACCGGCCCCGACTGTGGGATCTAAACCCGTTTTTCAACATCCGGAACAACTTCAATATCCGGGTTGGTAACCCCAATTTGCTGCCGGAATTCACGGACTCTTATGAGGTTATCAGTATCTTCAATCTCAAAAAAGCATCCATCAATGCCAGTGTTTATCAACGAAATACCAACGCCGTTATCGAGCGGGTATCGACCTTTGAGAACAATGTGAATATCACCATGCCCATGAACATAGGTACCAACCGAACCACGGGCGTGGAGCTAAACGGTGATTATAGCCCCAATAGCTGGCTGAAATTGACAGGCGATTTTAACCTTAACTACTTCGTCCGCGAAGGGGAATTTCAGCAGCAGTCGTTTGATTTCAGCGGGGATCAGTGGTCTTCACAATTGACTTCCAAGATTGCCCTTCCGGCCAATTTTGACCTCGAAATAACGGGAAACTACCAGTCGGGCTACCGAACGGTGCAGAGCACGATTTCCGGCTTCGCCTTTGCCGACTTTGGCCTTCGGAAAAAACTGAAAGGCGGTAAGGCGGTGATTAATCTGGGCATACGGGATGTATTTGCCTCCCGCATTCAGGAAAGCGTGATCGAACGGTCGAACTTCTATCTCTACGACTTCGGGCAGCGCGGGCGGTTTGTGACGCTGGGATTTAGCTACGGCTTTGGAAAAGGAGAAGCAATGACATATTCGGGCGGGCGGAGAAGGTAGATTAATTAAAAAAACCGTATCGACGGCCCGGCGCAAAGGCGCTAAGACGCGAGGAGATTACTCTTAGCGCCTTTGCGGTTAAAATCAATTTAAAAAAAGCGCTACCGCGCCGTAGCCATCACCATCTTGATGTCCAGCTTGGCGCCGATTTCGAGTACATCTACCAGATCCTGCACGGCGAGGTTTTTATCTACCCGCAGTACCACGGTGCGCTCTTCCACGTTGGCAAAAATAGACGCCAGTTGCGTTTCCAGCTGCTCCACCGGAATCTGATCTTTATCGATATAGTAATTTTTCTGCTCGTCTACCGAGAGCGTAATCTGCTTTTTGTATACCTGCTGCGAGGAAGAAGCCTTGGGCAGCATCAGCTTGATGACGTTCGGATTGGCCATCGTGGAGATGATCAAAAAGAACAGCAGCAGGAAAAACATGATGTCGTTCAGCGAGTGCGTAAATACTTCCGGCACAAACCTGGCTTTTCTGCGTATTTTCATTGTTAGGTAATTAGCTATTAGGTTTTTAGCTGTTAGGTTGCAGGAATTAGGTGGTTAACTGAGAGATGGCTAGCTATTAGTCAGGTACACAGGTTGGGAAAATCTCTCCAATCTATTCAAGCACAAGACACAAATCAACTAATAACCAGTAACTTATAACCAACTACCGACTCGCTACCGGGCGTTGTAGTACATCCAGGAAGTCAGAAGCGGCCATCTGCAAGCGCAGCGCGAAGCGGTCGATCTTCATATTGAGCAAGTGGTAGCCCGCGTAGGCAATCAGACCGATGATCAGACCGGAACCCGATGTGATCATTTTTTCGTACATACCACCCGAAATAGTGCTGATATTGAAATCGTTGGAGATAGATATATCGTAGAAAATACGGATAATACCGGCAATGGTACCCACAAACCCAAGCATGGGCGCGATACCGGCAATCACCCCCAGGTAGGCCAGGTTACCCTCCATGCGTTGCAGCTCGATCTGACTGGCGTTTTCGATAGTCGTCTCGATATCCTTGATCGGGTAGCCGATGCGGCCCGTGGCGCGTTCCAGAATGCGGCCGGCGGCGTTGCGCTGATTGCGGCACAGCGACTCGGCCGATTTGAGGTTGCCCTGCTGAATAAAATCCTTCACGTTGTCCACAAACGACTGCTCGATTTTGGCGTTGGCGCTAATTCCCATCCAGCGCTCAACCATCAGAAAGATCGTCACCAGAAATAAGAAACCCAGGGGAAGCATAACCCAGCCCCCTTTCATCAGTAAGTCAAGAAGTGAAAGGCCCTCGGCGGCAACGGGCGCCGCCATGGTGGAGTCAGAAAGTGCTTGCAGCAGCATCATAGGGAAGTGAAAAGTAATGAGTGATACGTAAAACGGACCGAAGTTAAAGAATGTCGGATAACTTCTGAATTAAACGGTTTAGTCTTTTGCTTATTGTTTGTGGCCCAAAGATAGAAAAAAACCTGCGGTCCCGACTCGCCGTCGGCTGTTTGTGTCTGCAGGTACCGCAAAAAACCGGCAAGATATACGGCAGGTTGCGGCCCGGGCTGCTACCTTTGCGGTTCAAATCAACTCCTGGTAGAGAATGGACAAGCTATTTACACCAGTGCTAGTGCGGCAGCTTCCGCTGGCCATCCTGAGTGGTCTGCTCGTTGCGGCAGCTGGCTTTGTCAGCGAAGGCGTACATCTGCCTTTTTTGATCAATATCCTTTTCAGCATGGGCCTGGGCTGGCTGCAGCCCCGTACCGGCTGGGTACTGGCCCTGGTGCAGGTGGGGGCCGTGCTGGCGGGGGACTTCCTGATCGAAGCCTCCGATGTATTGCCCCCCGAGCATCCCGATGTAGCGCGGTTTGCGGCCTACCTGGCCGCCGTACCTACCCTGACCGGCAGCTTTCTGGGCGCTTTTATGAAACGGGCTACGCAGCGCTGATAGCCACTCTATCCGCAGCCCGGAGGGCTGCATCATGATTGTCACTCGACGGAGCCGAGCGACGGCCAATAGTTTTATAAGTCGTTTATTACTTCGAGGTAGTCTTCGGCTTGCCGCAGCAGTGCCTTCTGATCTTCTTCCTTCATGCGTTTCCAGGTAGGGTACACCATGCCCACGCGCGGGTTCTTTTCCAGCGTGTCGCGGTGGCGGTCGTAGAAGTGCCAGTAGAGGCTATTGAAGGGGCACGCCCCCTCCCCCGTTTTTTTCTTCTTATCGTAGTGGCAACTGCCGCAGTAGTGACTCATCTTATCGATGTAGTTGGCCGAGGATACGTAGGGTTTGGTACCCACGATACCCCCGTCGGCAAACTGACTCATACCCCGGGTATTGGTAATCTCCACCCACTCGATGGCATCGATGTAGATACCCAGGTACCAGGCATCCAGCTCGTCGGGATGAACTCCCGCCAGCAGCGCGAAGTTGCCCGTCACCATCAGTCGCTGGATGTGGTGGGCATAGGCATGATCCAGCGACTGCCCGATGGCGTGGCTCAGGCAGTGCATTTTGGTATCGCCGGTCCAGTACCAATCGGGTAGGCTGCGGGTATGGTTCAGCTTGTTGAGGGTAGCGTAGTCGGGCATTTTGGCCCAGTACCCCCCCCGCATGTACTCACGCCAACCGATGATCTGCCGCACAAAGCCCTCTATCTGCGAGAAAGAAATTGCCTCCTGATTTTGCTGCCAGTGCTCCACTACGGCCTCGATCACTTCCAGCGGGTGCAGCAGCTTGGCGTTCATCAGAAACGACAGCCGGGAGTGGTACAGCGCCCAGCCTTCGGGTGTCATAGCATCCTGGTAGTCGCCAAAGTGGACGAGCAGGTTTTTTACAAAATAGTCGAGTACTTTCAAACCTTCCTGCCGGGTGGTAGCCCAGCCAAACTTTGTTGGGTCTTTGAGTCTGCCAATGGTTTTTACCTCGGCTTTTTGCAGCATCGCGACGATCTCACTGACGTCTTTTTCTACTAAAAGAGGTTCTGGCCACTGGTGCTTTTTGGGTAGGGACTTGCGGTTGTCGGCATCGTAGTTCCACTGCCCGGTCAGGGGCTCGTTGCCGTCCATAAGTACGTTGTGCTTCTTGCGCATCATGCGGTAAAACGATTCCAATACGTAGGTTTTCCTGCCTTTGAAATGCTCCGCGAGTTCCGTGCGGCCGCTCAGAAAATGCTCCGTGTCGTAGTACTGCGACGAAACGCCGATTTCGTGGAGGTCGGCGCTGAGCGTTTTCAACTGCTGGTCGAGCCGCCACTCGTCGGGGAGCTGGTACTCAAAGTGGTCGAAGGATTCTTCCTGAATGAGTTTTGAAACAGTATCCGGCAGGCTCTGCTGATTCTGGGGATCATCCAGCGTGTAGTAGATGACCCGGTGCCCCTGCTCCCTCAGGGACTCGCCAAAAGCCCGCATGGCTGCGAAGAATGCGACAACCTTCTGGATGTGGTGCGCAACATAGTCGGTCTCCTGCCGCATTTCCATCAGAAGGTAGGTTGCGTGGTTGTCTTTTTTCTGGTACCAGGCATGCGCGTGGTTGAGCTGATCTCCCAGGATAAGGCGGAGCGTGGGCATGTTTTCGGTTTACCAATGGTAGTAGGGAGTAAACTTCGGGGAGGTAGAAAGGTTTGGACCGTGCCGTCGCTCGGCTCCGTCGAGCGACCACTATGATGCAGCCCTCCGGGCTGCGGACAATCTATGCTCCCAAAAAAGATAAATATAATTTCCATAGCAGCCCGGAGGGCTGCATCATGTTAGTCACCGGGTGGCGCTCCACTCGGTAAAACCGAGCGACGGCCTGCACAGCTCCTATAAATCAAGTACTCTGATCGGACTTAGCGGGCTGGCGCTGCTGTGGATCCATTCCTGTGCCTCGCTGACAAAGCCTGCCCGAACAGGGTTCTGATGGATGTAATCAACTTTCTGGTCAATGACAGCGTTGGTATACAACTCGGTGGGGTGGTTGGTTTTCTGCCAGAAGGCGTACTCCTCATTCTGTTGGGTTCGGGCCCCATGAAACCTGAACACCATTTCCATCCAGTCTTTGCGTGACTCCTGCTCATTAGTAAGAACAGAGTTCAGGAGCTGCTTGGCCGTAAAGCTTTTGAAGTCACGTACTACATACGACAACTCCCCCTCCGGCCGGCTGGCAATCAGGTGCAGGTGGTTAGTCATGATGACATAGGCATAAAGCTCTAATCCTTTCTTTTGCTGGCAAAATTTGAGACTATCGACGATCACATTGGTGTAGGCTGGACGCGTGAATATATCCAGCCAGCCTACTACCATGAAGGTAAGGTAGTAAAGGCCATCGCCACGGATTTTTCGGTACTCTGACATGGGGGGGTATGGGAAAAGCTTTTGATGTTTTTTATTTGGTACTACGAAACTGCTGAAATGTCACAATGTTTCTTTGCAGCCCGGAGGGCTGCATCATAGTCGTCACTCGGAAATATCCGAGCGACGGCAGTAGATTCACCCCTTACTATCCTGGCGTAGGAATATCGCTGGGGATGTACGACTACACCCATTCCCTGGGTACTACCCTCCAACTGCATTACCGCTTCGCCGGGAGGAAAGGAAATCACTAACTTGCAAAAACATCACCCCTACCCTCTATGACACCCGACCAAGTCTTTCAGATTGCCAATACCATCGTCTTGCCGCAGTGGCTGCTCATGGGCTTTGCGCCGCGCTGGTTTGTGACCCAGTTTCTGGTCAAGTCCTTTACTATTCCCGTGCTCCTGGCGGTGCTGTATGCTTACTACCTCTTCGCGGGTGGTCCCGTTGACTTTGCGGCTTTTAGCACGCTGGAAGGGATAAAAGGACTTTTTCAAACCGGGGGCGATGGCGTAATGCTGGCTGGCTGGATTCACTACCTGGCCTTTGACCTCATTGCCGGCAGCGTGGTGTTGCGCGACGCCCAGGAGCGGGATATTCCGCACTGGTGGGTCATTGTGCCTATCTTTTTTTGCTTTATGCTGGGCCCCGTCGGACTACTGCTGTACTGGATCATCCGGACAATTAAAACCCGGAAATTGAGCTAGGTCACTGTCGATAGCCGAAAAGTACCAGTTTTGGGGGCAACGCGCCGCTGTGGAGTAAAAAAGGTGGCCGGAGCGTATATTATTTTATTGTAACTTGTTTTTTGTGCCCGAAAAAATGATTTACTTGCTCAAAATAATCTGCATCCATCTAACTTCTTCCTCATGAAAAAAATCTGCACAACCATTCTCCTCCTTGCGTGCGGTCTGACTGCTTCCGCACAAATCAATTTCGAAAAAGCTTCCTGGGACAAAATCAAGGCAAAAGCCAAAGCCGAAAAAAAACTGATCTTCGTGGACGTGTACACCACCTGGTGCGGGCCGTGCAAAATGCTGGATAGCCAGGTATTCAGCAACCGCGAGCTGGGGCACCGCATGAACGCCTTCTTTGTCAGCTACAAAGCCGATGCCGAGTCGCACGGGCGGTCGCTGGCGGCCCAGTTTGGGGTCAATGCCTACCCTACCGGCCTTTTTCTGGATGCAGACGGCAACCTGCTGCACAAGTTCATTGGGTTTAAACCCGTGCCCGAATTTGCTAATGAGGCTAACGTGGCCATTCAGACCACCGAAAACGGCCAGCTATTTACGCTGTACGAAACGGCCTTCGAGCAGGGCAACCGCACTCCCGAGCTAGTGTATACCTACCTCAAATTTCGCCGGGTCTACGGCCTGCCCACCCACGATCTACTGGAAACTGTTCTGAAAAAAATGCCGCAGGATTCTCTCCTGCTCCCCCACTGGCAGCAGACCGTTATTGAAAATACCCAATGGGCCGAGGGCAGGGGCTTTGCCTGGCTCCTGACCCAGAAGCAGCGGCCCAATCTCAAAAACAAGCTGGAATTTATCATCAGCAATACGGTGCAGAAGGCCCACGAGGAAAAAGACCGGAAGCTTTTTCAGAATACGCTACCCTACCTCGACTCGATCCAGGCCCCCGAGGTAGCCCGTGAGCTTAAAACCCGCTATACCATGAGTTTTGCCTCCGTCACCAAGAGCTACGACCAGCTGGCCGATGCCGCCGAGCAGTACCTGGAACAGGAGATTATTCCCGTGCTGGCGGCCAATAGCCGCGAGACCTCCCCCGAAACCTACCAGAAAGCCATTGACCAGCTCACCAACGTCTGCTGGATGTACAGCGAGTACGTCAAGAAAGACCGCCTGACCAAGGTCTGCGACTGCGTGGCAAAGGTGATCGAGAAGGAGAAAAACCCCGTACTGCTGAGCCATTACGCGAGTCTGCTCTACAAGCAGGGCGACTACGATAGCGCCTTGGCCGCGCAGACTCAGGCCGTGGAGCTGGCCCGGGGAGCCAACCACGACAACCTCGGCGACTACGAGGAAAAACTCAAACGCATCCGAAAAAAGAAATTATAGCCTGTGCAGGCCAGGTTCAAAACGCAGTGAGGCACCCTGATGTCGGGGTGCCTCACTGCGTTTCATCGTTGAGTATGTTACGTTGGGTTACCGCTTGGGCAACTTAGTGGCTTTACCATTCTTATCGTAGTACATGTCTTTGTTTCCAACTTTGGCCGAGTAGTAGGTATTATTTCCTATCTTCACTTCGTACGGATAGTTGGCGTTCTGGTTTTGGAGCGTAGTCTGCACGCGCGTGGGCAGTTCGTCCATCGTCATGCTGGTGCGCATCTCCGTCTGCTTGCCCTGCCGGTCGTAGGTTACCCAGGTATCGCGGCCATTCTGCTCAAAATTGGTGCGGTACCCATTGTTGCTCTGCTCCCAGCGGGAGTTGGCAAGGCCCGGAAAGGACGCGCTGAAGGTAGTTTGTACGTTCTTGGGTACCTCATTGTAGGTTGTACTGGTATAATCCGACTGCCCTCCCTGGGTGGAGGTCTGCCCAATCGGCTGGGTGGTTTGGGCGTAAGTACCCATACTGGCAACTACGAGAGCCGCCATCAACAATGTTTTTTTCATAACGTCAATTAGCCTATAAATGAATACTAAACATCGAACGAGTTCCCTCTCTGCTCACAACGATCAACTACACGACCCGGCTTGTGCCGGGCACTCCATCCTCACGGGTGTTCTGGGCCGGAGGGCCGATGTTTCAGATGAAAGTTCTGTTCTTACCTTTTTAAACTTTAAAAGATTATACCAGTTACTTTGATATAGCCTCTCTCTTCCTCCGTTAGCACATTTCCCCAATCGGGAGGAGGCATATTGAGGAGAAATTTCCTGCGACTCTGTTCCCGGATTGCAACAAGTGTCCAGTTGTTTACTCTTACTTCCGGGGCTGGGATTCCGCAACTCTGCAAATTCTTATTAACTTTGTAAGTTGAGAGAAAGCAGCTAAGGGCCCAGGCGGCCTTACGCTGATTTCTCTCTAAGAAAAAGATCGTTAACGCATCAATGCACAACCGGGCTGCTGGCCCTCATACACATGTTTGAAAGCTTACAGGACAAACTAAATGGTGCTTTCCGCACGCTCAAAGGAAAAGACCGGATCTCAGATATCAACGTAGCCGCTACCACCAAGGAAGTACGCCGGGCGCTGGTAGACGCCGACGTCAATTTCAAGGTAGCTAAGGATATCACCGACCGAATCAGGGAAAAAGCCCTCGATCGCAAGATTCTGATTTCGGTAGAACCGGGACAGATGTTTGTGAAGATTGTGCAGGAGGAGCTTACCGAGCTGATGGGGGGCAAAAACGAGAGCATCAACCTCAAAGGGGATCCCGCCGTGGTACTCATTGCCGGTTTGCAGGGTTCGGGTAAGACGACCTTCTCTGGCAAACTGGCCAGTATGCTCAAAAAGCAGGGCCGCAACGTACTGCTGACCGCCTGCGACATTTACCGCCCCGCGGCTATTGACCAGCTTAAAGTGCTGGGCGAGCAGATTGGCGTGGAGGTGTACGCCGAGCCCGAAAACAAAAGCGCTGTGGAAATTGCGCAGAATGCCCTGGCGTACGCCCGCAAAACGGGAAAGAAAGTAGTGATTGTGGATACAGCCGGACGTTTGGCTGTAGACGAGGTGATGATGAAAGAGGTAGCCGACATCAAGGCGGCCGTGAAGCCTACGGAGATTTTATTTGTAGTAGACTCCATGACGGGTCAGGATGCGGTCAATACCGCCCGGACCTTCAACGAGCGCCTGAACTTTGACGGCGTGGTGCTCACGAAGCTCGACGGCGACGCCCGCGGCGGAGCTGCGCTATCCATCCGGCAAGTGGTAGAGAAGCCCATCAAGTACATCAGTACGGGCGAGAAAATGGAGGCCCTCGATGCCTTCTATCCCGACCGGATGGCGAGCCGGATTCTGGGCATGGGCGACGTGATATCCCTGGTAGAGCGCGCACAGCAGGCTTTCGACGAAGACGAAGCCAAGCGCATCAACGCCAAGATGCGCCAGAATAAGTTTGACCTCAACGACTTCCTCGGCCAGTTGCAGCAGATCAAAAAGATGGGTAATGTAAAAGACCTGATCGGGATGATTCCCGGCATGGGCAGCGCCATCAAAGATCTGGACATCGATAATGATTCCTTCAAGCCCATCGAGGCTATCATCCAATCCATGACCCCCAAGGAGCGTGAAATGCCCACTGTCATCGACGGTAGCCGCAAGAAGCGCATCGCCAGTGGTAGCGGCACGTCTATTCAGGAAGTAAACAACCTCCTGAAACAGTTTGACGAAATGCGGAAAATGATGAAGAAAATGAAAGAAAAGATATTATTCATAAAGCTGCTGAATATGCAACAATTCATCAACCAACAGGTACAACTCTTTCAACAACATCAATTAAAACAAAAGTTCCAGATTTAATAAGAGGTACACTTCGTGAATATCAACATATTGGATTAGATTGGTTAGT
>CATMVR010000061.1 GCA_950075905.1 uncultured Persicitalea sp.
CCAGCAGTTTGCGGTCGTTGTCGTGCCGGCTGATGCCGTCGGTGCCGTACATACCGTCGGCGGTGGCTGCCTGACTGGCAAAGTTGGCGTGCAGGTACCAGGCGTTCTGGGGCGAGCCGGCGTCGGGGTACATGTACACCGACAGCAGCTTGCCACGGCTCCCCGCCCGCACGGCTTCCGTAAAGTTTTCAAAATAGCTCGTCAGGGAAAGGCTGATGTAGCGGGCGAAATCCTTTCCCGTTTCGTCGGCCATATTCAGGGCGCAGCCACCGGTCCATTCCCGGATGGCGGGCCGGGCCATAGGCCGGCCTTTGCGGGCCCGATACGCCCGGAAGCCTTCCTGAAACACTGGTTCAAAGCCCACGATCTCCGGATGCTCCCACTGGCCCAGCCCCACTACCGGGTTGGTAAACTCCTCCGCCTCGGCGGTGCCGATGGAGAGGTAGTAAGCACCCTCGTAGGTACTCAACTCACTGGCTAGCTCCCGCACGGCCGAGTGGACCCTGGCATTTACCTCTGCGGAAGCCAGCGATCCCATGTGTTTGTTTCCCTCCACTTCAAACGGACTCCCCCGGTGGCCGGTCATGGCGTGGCCCGGCGGAATGAACCCATCCCCTTTGAGACGCCACGGCCAGAAAAAAACCGACAGCTTCAGGCCCCGCTCCCGGCAGTAGGCAATGACCTTTTGCAGGCCCGCCCGGGTGTAAGCCCCCGGTGTGGGCTCCCACTCATACCAGCGCACGCACAGCCGAATGCCCGTAATGCCGTAGCCCCAGTCGTACCGAAAGGCCTCGATGCGTTCCACCCAGTCGGGGTGCAGGCCGTGGGCGATGTTCGGCTCGTAGCCATCGCCGGTCAGATTCATCACAAGTTCGTAGGTGTTTTTTCCGGTCAGGGGGCGAACGGGTACCCGGCTTGCTTTGGCAAGCCGTTCGCTTGTCGCTGTTCGTATACTGAATTCCTTTTCACTCGCCCCCCGACAGGTATTTCCCGCCAGCTGCAGCTGGTAGGTACCTGCTGGCAGACGAGCGTAGGAGATAGATAATAGATTGGACGTAGGCACTATACTTCCCGACCGCTGTACCCCGGAGGCATCCAGAATCTGGTAGTCGAGTCCGAAGACGTTTTGTCCGTGAAACCGGGCCAGCAGCGAGCTGTCCGTGATCTGAGAGATAGATAGCAGGTCAGGCCCGGCGTCGCAGGGTGGCAAACTATCACCCTGTGCAGTCAGGCGGCCGGCAGTTTCGGTCGGACGTGCTACCACCCTACCTCCCGACTGAATAGTTGCCGCACTGGAAAATGGCAAAATAAGGGGCAGGAAGCATAGAAAAAACCATTGAGCAGCTTTCAACATAGTGGATGTGATGATTGTAAGGGGTGTTAAGCTAAAAAAGTAATTCCATGAATACTGTTCATATTAAAACAAAAAATCAATTATGCAAAACAAAAACCGTACGCTTCTCCTGTTCCTGCTCAGTCTTCTCCCGCTTTTACCCGGCAGGGCTCAGAGCCAGCAACCTCCTAACGTCATCCTGATCATTACCGACGACCAGGGCTACGGGGATTTGGGCATTACGGGCAACCCGCACGTCCGGACGCCCGTTATTGACCAACTGGCCCGCGAGAGTACCCGTTTCAACCGGTTTTATGTCTCGCCAGTCTGTGCCCCTACCCGGTCGAGCCTGATGACCGGTCGCTTCTCGCTGCGTACGGGCGTGCGCGACACCTACAACGGCGGGGCCACCATGGCCGCCAGCGAGGTCACCATCGCCGAGCTGCTCAAACAGGCCAACTATACCACGGGTATCTTTGGCAAATGGCACCTGGGCGACAACTCCCCCAGCCGCCCCAACGACCAGGGCTTCGACGAGTCGCTGATCCACCTGTCGGGCGGCATGGGGCAGGTGGGCGACGTCACTACCTTCTTCAAGGGCGACAGCAGCTACTTTGATCCTGTACTATGGCATAACGGAAAACCACAGGCCTATAAGGGCTACTGCTCCGATATTTTTGCGGCCAATGCCATGGATTTTATCGAAAAAAATCAGGAAAAGCCCTTTTTCTGCTACCTGGCCTTCAACGCCCCGCACACACCTTTGCAGGTACCCGATAGCTACTACCAGCGCTACAAGGACATAGACCCGGCCGCCGGCTTTGAAAACGACAAACGCCCCTTCGTCACCATGAGCGAGCGCGATAAGGAGGATGCCCGCAAAGTGTACGCCATGGTAGAAAACATCGACGACAACCTCGGCAAGCTATTCAGGAAACTGGATGAATTGAAGCTTACGGAAAACACGATCGTCATTTTCATGACGGACAACGGCCCGCAGCAAATCCGCTACGTAGCCGGTATGCGCGGCCGCAAGGGAAGTGTGTACCAGGGGGGCGTACGGGTACCTTTCTACGTAAAGTACCCAGCCCGCTTTGCCGGAAACAAAGATATTGAGGTACCCGCAGCCCACATTGATGTACTTCCTACCCTGGCGCAAATCTGTAAAGTACCCCTACCCAACAACCGCAACATTGACGGCAAAAGCCTCCTGCCCCTCATCCAGGGCCAATCGGTAGACTGGTCCAACCGCCCGCTGTTTTTCTACTGGTCGCGGCGGTACCCGGAACTGTACAACAACATGGCCTACCAGAAAGGCCCCTACAAGCTCGTGGGCCATACCGACTACAACGCGGAGATAGCAAAGTTTGAGCTGTTCGATCTGGAAAAAGATCCCTACGAGCAAAAGAATATCGTGCACGAGAAAGCAGCCGTGGCCAGGGAGTTGAAAACAGAACTGGACAAGCTTTTCCGCGAATTGATCCGCTCCGAAAATCTGGTCAATCCGCCGCTTATTCACCTGGGCACGAAGCACGAAAATCCGGTGATTCTGAACCGCAACGACGCCGACGGACAGATTGGCATCTGGGCGCAGCAGGAAATCTACGGGCTATGGAAGGTGAAGGTACAGGAAGGGAAGTACACCCTCCGCTTCAAATTCATCGAGCCCGTGCCGGGCCTTGGGCAGATGGTCGTAGAAACAAAACCTTTTATCAATCAACTCAAAACCAGCGCCGCCCCCACCGACCTCATCGAGATGAAAAACGTGTACCTATCCGCGATGGAAGGGGAGCTGATTCCCTACTATACGGTGGGGGCTAAGAAAATATTTCCGTTCTGGGTGGAGGTGGAGAAAACAAACTAAGATATGGGTCATGGTTGATCCGGAATATCTTTGCTAGTATAGGGGGAAGTATACCCTACTTGACAAAGACAACCCCAGCCTCTATGCATATACCCGGGCTTGATGCCCGTAAGCTGCTGGTGTTCCTCAATTTCAAGGACCAAGCCCTCAAAGCTAACACGGGTCTGGATCTGATTAAAGCCAAACGGCTACTGAGTAATTACCAGCACCCTTCGGTGAGCGAAACGCTGCAGCCGTACGAAGCAGCGGTGTACGTTCTGACAAACTGAGCCGAAAAGGCCTTCGATAATTAGTGGGAACAGGCGGGAGCTACCCACATTGGCACTTCTGAATGAGTAATACTACCTGATTTCAAAATCAGGTAATAACACGCTCACAGTCAGTTGTTTTTTGCTTTACTTTTGGTAAAAAAAATCCAAATTGCATCGCCATGAAAACCGCACTATTTTCTCTGCTATTACTTCTTGGGTTCGTTTCTACATCCTGCCGGACCTCTGCGCTACTGAATGCCAGTTTTGAAAGTGAAGCCATTGGCAGTCGTCCTACCAGAAATATTCCAGGCGCGCCGTCAGGGGATGAAATCAATTTTCCACCGGATCTTGCCGAGAGCATGCGCATAATTGCCTCCTCCATTGCTGGTGCAAAGGCACTTCAATTTAGCATGGACTACGTTACCGATCCCAGCGCCCATAATTCTCAATGGCTTTCGTTCAGGGGGAGCGAAACAAATCTTATCCAGCCGTTGTATTTTTACTATACTGCTATTCAACCCGTCACATTTGGTGAGCTTGTCGTTGATCTCTCTGACGGAAGAGGGGGGCTCATGGCCCGAATGCTCATACGTAATGATGGACGTGTTTTTTTAAGCAATGATTATTTTGGGAGCGAACTGGAAGTAGGAACCCTTCCCTTAGGAATGAGCCATTCGGTGATTTTTACTGTAAATGTCCGTTCTGGTACATACAATCTAGTTATTTTAAAACGGGGCGGTAATCTTACCGTCAATAATCATCCCTTTTTTCGAACGGGTGAATCGCCTCCAGATCCATTGACTTTTGCCAATCCTGCTTATCCTACCATTGCGTTCCACCATTCTTTCGGAAGAGCACCACACATAAAATACATATTTGAATCTGTCAATATCAGCAAAAAACAACCCGAGTAGGTATTCCAGGTAATCTATTTCTGACTCAATACTTTATAAAAAATCCCCTCAGCTGTTGCCAAGGGGATTTTTTATTTTATTATTACTAAGCAAAGGGTAGATTACTCTTCAACATCCTCTTCCACATCCTGTCCTTCGTTGCCGGCGCGGGCGATTTTCTCAAACTCGCTCACTTCGATGGTCTTCTCTTCGGTCGTCACCTGATTGCGCAGCACGTCCAGTACCTTCATGTCGAACACCTGCTGGAAAATCGCCGAATAGTTGTCCTTCTCGCGGTCTGTGAGGTAGCCCGTAGCCACGCGGTCGATGATCTCGTCCATGCTGCTGTCGTTGCCGTACATGCCAAACTGTCCGCGCACCATTTGCCGGGTATAGTCCATGATCTCGGGGTACTCTACCTTCACGTCGAAGGTCTCGGCCACCCGATTTTTGATCAGACTCAGTTTAAGCGATTTTTCAAAATCAGCAAACTGCTCTTCGATCTGCTCACGGGTAAACTTGCCGTCGTTGGTACGTTCCAGCCAGTTTTTCAGGAAGTCGGCGGGCAGGTCAATGGAAATCGACTCCAACAGCGTCTTTTCAATATCGCGGCGCAGGAGAGCTTCCGATTCCCGGGCGTAGTTTTCCTGAATAATGGTGGTCACTTCCTCACGGAATGCTTCCTCAGTTTCTACCTTACCGGGGCCAAGTACCTTGTCAAAAAACTCCTGGTTTAGCTCGGCGGGCTGCGAACGGGTAATGTCCTCTACCACCAGCGTAAATTCACCCGAAAGCTCGCTTACGTCTTCCTTCTTCTTGCCGGTAACGTGCGCAATGGCCGCCTCGTCTTCGAAGGTATTCTGAATATCAAAAACTACCTGGTCGTCTTTCTTCACACCCACAAATTTGGCGCGCTCGCCCTCTTTCACCCGCTTGGTCGGGATGGCCGTCTTGGTAGTAAATTCGCTGGACTCCTGCTTCAGCTCACCGTACAGCATGTCGCCTTCCTCCGACACCTCGGGGTGATCGGTATCAGCAAAGCGCTCGCGCAGATTGTCGATGGAAGTTTGTACTTCTTTCTCGTCGGCGTTGATGGTATAGTGCGGCACGGCCGGAATATCCGAGAAATTCACCTCAAAATCCGTAGCCATACCCAGGTCATACACAAACTCAAACTCGCTTTGGGTATCCCAGTCGATCGCTTCGGCCTGCTCGCGGTTAGGCAGGGGGTCGCCCACTACCTGAATCTTGTTATCCCGGATGTAGTCGGTCACGGCGTGGCTCAGCATGTGGTTTACCTCGTCTACCAGGATACTCTTGCCATACATGCGACTGATCACGTGTACGGGTACCTTACCGGGCCGAAAACCTTTCAGATTGGCCTTTTTAGCGTAATCTTTTAGCGTTTTATCAACCTTAGGCTGGTAATCTTCCTTCGTGAGTTTGACTTTGAGTGAAGCCGTGGTAGGCGAGCTCTTCTCCAATAAAACTTCCATAATTACTTAATGATAGAATGAGTGATTGATAGAATGATAGAATAATTGATAGAATGAATTTAATTGCTGAATAAACTATTCACCGCAGCGGGAGACGCTCATTCTAACATTCTATCATTCTAACATTCTACCATTAAAAAAAAACGCCCTCAAAACAGCGAGTCCTGAGGGCTTGTCCCTTTTTGATCGTACGGGCGGAGGGACTCGAACCCCCACGCCTTGCGGCACCAGATCCTAAGTCTGGCACGTCTACCAATTTCGCCACGCCCGCATATTCCAAAAACTATTTTTTCAGGAATAGTTGATTTTGGGAGTGCAAAGGTAATTATTTATTTCATTTTGTTCCTAATTTTTAGGAAAGAAATATTGTTTGGAAAAGTATAGTTGATAATCATTGCGTAATAATTTAACTTGGTAAAGAGTTAAAGGAAAAGTAGAAGAGTAATCACTGTGGAAACAATCGAAATAGACCTTGAGCAGGAGCGGAAAGAAATCCTGAAAAGATATAGAAAGCTGCTGCGAACAGCTAAACCCTTTCTGAAAGACAATGACGCTAAGCTGATTAAGAAGGCTTTCAATACTTCGGTAGAAGCCCACAAGGACATGAGGAGGCGCTCGGGAGAGCCGTACATTTACCACCCGCTGGCCGTGGCTCAGATTGTGGTGGAGGAAATCGGCCTGGGTACCACGGCCATTGTGTCGGCCCTGCTGCACGATGTAGTGGAAGATACCGAGATGACCATCGAGGACATCAGCCGGCTTTTTGGCAAAAAAGTGGCCAAAATCATCGACGGCCTCACCAAAATCTCCGGCAAGTTTGAGTACGGTACTTCACAGCAAGCCGAGAACTTCCGCAAGATGCTCCTGACACTGTCTGACGACGTGCGCGTGATCCTGGTAAAGCTCGCCGACCGTCTGCACAACATGCGGACGCTCGACAGTATGCCCCGCGACAAGCAGCTGACAATTGCCTCAGAAACGATTTTTATCTACGCCCCACTGGCCCACCGCCTGGGGTTGTACTCGTTCAAGTCCGAGCTGGAAGACCTCTACCTTAAATACGCCGAGCCGGAAGCCTACCGCGATGTAGCCCGCAAGCTACGGGAAACCAAAACCACCCGCGACCGCTTCATTGCCCGCTTTACCGATCCCATTGAGGATGATTTGCAGGAGGCCGGCTTCAAATATGTCATCAAGGGCCGCCCCAAGTCCATCTATTCCATCTGGAACAAGATGCGCAAGCAGAACAAACCCTTCGAAGAGGTGTATGACCTGTTTGCGATCCGGATTATTATTGACGCTCCAGCCGAGTACGAACGCGAAAAAGCCCTGTGCTGGCAGGCTTACTCCATCGTCACAGACCACTACAAGCCCAATCCCGACCGCCTGAAAGACTTTCTAAGCACGCCCCGGGCCAACGGCTACCAGTCGCTGCACTCGACCGTCATGAGCAAAAGCGGGCAGTGGGTGGAAGTACAGATTCGCACCTCCCGCATGGACGAAATAGCCGAAAAGGGCTACGCCGCCCACTGGAAGTACAAGGGCAACGATACCAAAGTGCGTGGCAACATAGAGGTATGGATCAGCCGCGTGCGCGAAACCCTCGAAAACGGCTCGGGCGACCGCACGGCCGCCATTGAGTTTTTGGATGAGTTCCGCAGCAATCTCTTTACGGAAGAGGTATTTGCCTTTACGCCTAAGGGAGAGCTCAAAGTGCTGCCACAGGGGGCCACGGCCCTCGACTTTGCCTTTGACATCCACTCGGAGGTAGGGGCCCACTGCATGGCCGCTAAGGTAGGTGGTACCCTGGCACCGATCAGCTATGTGCTCAAAAACGGCGATCAGGTCGAGATAATTACATCCAGCAAGCAAAAACCCAAGGAGGATTGGCTCCGGATTGTGGTTACGTCCAAGGCCCGGACCCGCATCAAGGAGTACCTCAAAGAGGAAAGCCGCCGCTACGAAACCGACGGCAAACAGATGGTAGAAAAGAAGCTCAAAATCCTGGGTATCGAGTCAAGCTTCGAGGTATTCAATCAGTTGCGTGCTTTTTTTGAGTGCAAAACGCCCACTGACTTTTTCTACCGCATTGGCAAGGGGTACATTCAGGTAGACGAGCTCAAAAAATTTAAGAAATACAAGGAGAGCAAGGATCGGAAGGAGAAGATCAGTACCGAAGAAACCCCCGACGGAAAGTCGTTTACCAAGTTGCTGAAGAATATTCACGGCGAGCGTACCGACAGCGACACGCTGCTCATTGGCGAGGACATGGACAAGATTGACTACAAGCTGTCGCCCTGCTGCAACCCCATCTCCGGCGACGACGTGTTTGGTTTCGTCACCATCAACGAAGGGATCAAGATTCACCGGACCACCTGCCCCAATGCCGCCGAGCTGATGTCCAAGCACGGTAACCGGGTCATCAAGGCCAAGTGGGAGTCGCAGAAGGATGAAGCCTTCCTGGCCGGGCTGCGGATTACGGGCACCGACCGCGTGGGGCTAATCAACGATGTGACCCGGATTATATCCAACGATTTACTCATTAACATGCGTGGTCTGGCTATCGATACCAAAGACGGCGTTTTTGAGGGCGACATCAAGCTATACGTGCATGATACCAACCACCTCGACATCCTGATCAATAAGCTCGAACGGGTAGACGGGGTATTTAAGGTACTGCGCTTTGACGCCAATCTGAACGTACTGTAAGCCCCGTACGAACTTCATCTGTCCATGGCGTGTTATAGATTGTTAGGTCGGCTGTGATTTACGACCAAAAAACCCGATATTTGCACCTGATTTAGAAACCTATGTCACAAATCGGTAAAGACAATTTGGAAGCCGCAAAAAAAATCCTGACGGCTTACCTGGAAAACAAAGGCCTTCGTAAGACACCCGAGCGTTTTGCGATTCTGGAGGAGATTTACACCCGGAGCGATCATTTTGATGTGGATGAACTCTACATCAGCATGAAAAACAAGAAGTACCGGGTGAGCCGGGCCACGGTGTACAATACGCTGGATGTACTGGTGGACTGTGACCTGGTAACGAAGCATCAGTTTGGCAAAAATCTGGCGCAGTACGAAAAGTCCTACGGCTTCAAACAGCACGATCACCTGATCTGCACCGATTGCCACAAAGTGATGGAGTTCTGCGATCCGCGGATTCAGTCCATTCAAAATATGGTGGGTGAGATGCTCCATTTTAAGGTAGACCACCACTCGCTGATTTTCTATGGCGGCTGCACGCGTCCCAACTGCGAAAACCGCAAGGACGTACCCGAAGTGGAAGTCCTGGATCAGAATAATACTAACTAAATTTTCAGCGCCCGATCTGACCAACTTGCTGGCCGGATCGGGCATTTTCTATTTTTAAACCGTCGTATTGAATGAAAGTTGACGTACTACTGGGCCTCCAATGGGGAGACGAAGGAAAAGGCAAAATCGTGGACGTGCTGGCGCCACAGTACCAGGTCGTAGCCCGGTTTCAGGGTGGACCCAATGCTGGTCATACCCTCGAATTTGACAACATCAAGCACGTACTCCACCAGATCCCATCCGGAATTTTCCGTTCCGATATTCAGAACATCATAGGCAATGGCGTGGTACTCGACCCGATCGTGTTCCGCCGGGAGATAGAAGGCCTGCAGAAATTCAACCTGGATCTGAAAGGCAACCTCTTTGTTTCCAAAAAAGCATCCCTCATTCTGCCTACCCATAGCCTGCTCGACGCCGCCTACGAAAAATCAAAGGGAGAGTCTAAGATTGGCTCCACGCTGCGGGGCATTGGCCCTACCTATCAGGACAAAATTGCGCGCCTCGGTCTGCGCGTGGGAGACGTGCTGTCGCCCGACTTCAAAAAGAAGTACCAGAAGCTGGTAGATACCCACAAAGACATTCTGGCATTTTATCAGTTCGACTACCAGGAAGCCCTGGCCGAAGCCGAGACCCGCTTCTTTGCGGCCGTCGAGTTCCTGAAAGAATTTAAGCTCGTAGACAGCGAGTACATGATCAATCAGGCGCTGACCGAGCAAAAAACCATCCTGGCCGAAGGCGCTCAGGGGGCTTTGCTCGACATCGACTTTGGTTCGTACCCCTTCGTCACCAGCTCCAATACTATGACCGCCGGTGCCTGCACGGGCCTGGGCGTGACCCCTCAGGCCATCGGGGAAGTGTTTGGTATTTTCAAAGCTTACTGTACCCGTGTAGGGAGCGGTCCTTTTCCCACCGAGCTCCTCGACGAAACCGGCGAGCGCCTGCGGGCAGAAGGGCGCGAGTTTGGCGCTACCACCGGCCGGCCCCGCCGCTGCGGCTGGCTCGACCTGCCCGCGCTGAAATACGCTGTGATGATTACCGGCGTGACGCAGCTCGTGATGATGAAGGTAGATGTACTTACTATTTTCGACACCGTGCGCGTGTGTACCCACTACCGCCTGCCCGATGGCACCCTCACCGACCACCTGCCCTACGACCTGTGCACCGAGGAGGTAGAGCCCGTCTACCGCGACTTTACCGGCTGGACGCAGTCGCTGGATGGCATCACTGCCTTTGAGGATATGCCTGCCGCCCTGACTGCCTACGTGGACTTTCTGGAAAGCGAGTTAAAAATTCCCGTCAGCTTTGTTTCTACCGGCCCCAACCGCGATGCGCTCATCCATCGTGAGGCGGTGAAGCTGGTAGGATAAATCCGAGACTTTGAATATGGGTGATTCAGCCGCATTTTATCAGACGTTCTTTCAGTACGATGTGCTTTTCCGGATACCGGAAAAAAAGGACACTACTGTGGAGCCGAAAGAAGCCCCACCGGCCGAATCACCCGTGACCGTCATACAGGAGCCGGTACCACCCCAGGTAGCACCGGCTCCCGTCCCGACGCCTCCCCCTGCGGTAACTCCCGAGGTAAAGGCGGCCCTTTTCCCCTCTCTGCGGCACCGTATTCTGGTGCTGGTAGACGAAACCAGGCAGCCCGAGCTGGCCCCGGAAGACGCGCTACTCCTGGATAACATCCTGAAAGCCACGGGTCATTCAGCCGCCGAAACCGACCTGATCAATTTTAGCTATATTCCGCAGGCAGATGCCCGTACCGTGCTGGCCACCAAAAGCACCAACTATTTCATTACGTTTGGCGTCCCGCTTATAAAACTGCAACTCGACCTGCTTTTGCCTCCTTACACCCCCAAGCAAATTGAGGGTATCTGGTTTCTGCTGGCCGACCCTCTGCCAACCATCAATGCCGATAAAGCACTGAAAAAGAGGCTATGGCTGGCGCTGCAAAAAATGTTCGCCATTGCCTGATTTCTTCCCTAACCCGCCGCAAAATTTTCACCAGCCATCACAATATTGTTGGTTATTTGGCAGTTTTGGTAGATAATCGCAGGGAAAACAGTAAAAGGCTATGGCTAGTATCTGGGAGCGTTTTTCGCAATTCGTCAAGGGGTCAGAGGATAGAGACCTCGGCTACTATGAGGAGGATACGGCCCCCGAAAGTAGCGCAGAGCCCAATTTATCACCACCGGTTCGCAACGAAGCGGCCGCTGCTACGGGGACTACCCCCACTGCGGCTGTACCGCCAAAACCCGTTGCTCCCACCGCCCCAAGGCCCATTGCTTCCGTAGCGCCGCCCACGTATAGGGTACCCGCTCCGGCAGCACTCACTCAATCCATAAATCCCTCGACAGTGCCCGAATTATCTGATAGTCCAATTCCCAATACGCAGGCTGAAACAGCCCCTGCTCTGCCAGAGCAGGAAACTACCCGTATGTCGCTTTATCCGGAGAGCACTCCGCTGGCCATTCCCTACTGGCTGGAAGATGAAGACACGCTCCGCGACGAAGGAGTACTTTTCGGTCTTTCCGAATCGGACCCAACCGAAAAGACCGACATCATTCACAACTACTTCATCCATCTGGCCGCCAGCCACGAGCGCAACATCGAGCAGCAAAACGAGCGAGTGCAGGAGCTAAACCTCTTCATAGGCCAGAAGGAAAACCGCATCGAAGAGCTGAATGGCAAACTGATAGCCCTGGAAGGGATACGCCACGAAGGCGAGCATCAACTGCCGCGCACCCTGGTGGGGCTGACACTTTCCATTGCCATGTGCGTAGGCAACTACTTCCTGATTGAAGAAACCCTGCGGTCCTCTTTTTCGAGTAGCTCTTACGTAGCGCTGGGGGTGTTCCTGGCCGGGATGTTCAATCTCTTTGGGCGCATTTCGCTCTTCCACGATACTGAAAGTAACGTTTCGTGGCGGCGTTTACTGGAAGAGGTTGGTATGCCCCTGGCCGCTTCCCTGTTTGTATTTGCCCAGGCGTGGCAAACGCAGAGTTGGTGGCAGGCCACGGCGCTCTTTGTGTTTGTGTTCTTCCTGTTTTTGTTTGCCGGCAAGCTGTTCCTCAGCAACATCACTGTACTGCGCAACGACCTGCGCATCTGGCTCTCTACCCAACGCGGCCGCCGTGAGGCAATTGGCAATAGCCAAAACTGGGAAGAGGAGATTGTGGAATTGAACAAGGAAATTGACGAACTGCGGGTGCAGAAATGGCAGGTACTCCGCGAACAGGGTACCTCCGAAAGCGAGCGCGGCCGCCTCTACGCCCGGCGCGACATGCTGATCAAGCTATTTGAAAGCGAGTTTTACCTGGCCCGCAAAATGAAAGGCCGCCTCTCTGAGCGCCAACTACGCGAAATAAGGGGAAGCTAGGTTTTAGCTGATAGGTTAAGAGCTAGTAGCCATTGGCTTTTTTTTAGCCTGGTTTACAGGCAACAACCTCTTGAGTACCTCTTGTAATCAATAAAGAAATCATCTAAAAGCTAATTGACTAGCTACCTAACAGCTAATCACCTAACAGCTAACCAGCTAAAAGCTAAAAAAATTATGGACGAGCAACTGCCAAGCCAGCATCCCGACTACCAGCACGGCTACACCAGCGGTATAGAAAATCTCGACCGGCAGGCTTACGAAGCCTATCTGTCGAGTAAGGTGAGCCACGAGTGGGTAACCGAACGCCTCAGTGCAAAAAAATACGATCTGATTGAGCTGGAAAACACCCGTCAGGATGCCGTAGCGAAGCGCAAGACGGCCTTTGACCGATTGCAGGAGCACCTCATGGGGCTAAACCAGACCGCCAAGCGGGTCCAGGAAATACAGGGGTATGTTACCGACTCGGACGAAGAAACTGCCCTTTTGAAAGAAAAGCGCACCAACGCGGCTACGCACTACTCGTTGCTGGCCGGGTTTATCTTTCTCATCGCTGGAATTTCCTTTCTGTTTGGCGACCTGATCATCTCCCACGAGATTGTGGCTTATGCCCTTAATATCCGCAACTCCAACGAAGCATGGGC
>CATMVR010000062.1 GCA_950075905.1 uncultured Persicitalea sp.
GCTACTTCACCAGTAGCAAGGTAGTTGTCCAGCTTATGCAGCCACTCCTCGGGCAGGATACCCACCGTGCCGTCGTCCAGTTGCACAAACTTGTTCTTGTTCTTGACGGATTTGTGCAGCTGTTTCAGCGAAGCTCTTTTCTTGCCAAATTTTACATCGATCAACGCATTGAACCAGTTGAGTCCGCTGATCACCTGAATGTTCACTTTGGCCTTATGAGCACTGAGCTTATTGCCTTTCAGGTCGTTGAAGCCAAGTACCGTAATATCATGAAACGTCCATTCTTCAAATACTTCCAGAATCCATTCCTCGTCCAGAAAGCGGGTTTTGTGCAGGTAGAAATACAGCAGCGGGTTTTCCAGTTGTTCCAGAAAATCGGGGTGCTGCCGCACGATCAGGGAGACGAACTCATCTTCGGCCCGGGCGTCACGGTCAATCCCGAAAGGATTTCCGGCTTTATCCAGCGCGTAGATCTGCCGTTTGGTCAGTACGGGTATCTCCGCTTCGCCGTACTTCATCACGGGATTGATCAGCACGTAGTTGCCCAGGTCCGACAGGTACACCAGCTTTTCCGGTACTTCGTCAAAACCCGCCTTCCGGCGCTGAGCTTTGGTAGCGGGCCGGAGGTAGGTATGCTTGACAGTCACGTGGGTTTCCATCTCGGCCAATACCTCCTGTTGGAAAGCAAAGAAAGCATCCTGACTGAGGATGATGGCATTGTTGTGCTTTTTGAAGTAGGCCACGGCGTCCCGTACCGGGCCCGACGGACAGAGGTACCAATGCTCATCCAGGACCAGAAAATGGTCGAACCGAAGTTCTAGTTGGTACAGCGAGCAGAAGTTCCCATCGACTTTCAATTCGCTGTGTACGTGGTAGTGGGTTGCGCCCAGGCTTACCTGTACTTTGTAATCGATGTCCGGCTGACTGAGTTGTACAAACGTGAGCGAGCGCGGAATGATTTTGTCCGATACCCGGCTATCATGGTAGTAAAAAGGAAAACGAAGAGGGTTGTGGATGAGCGCCCGCAGGCCTTCGGTATCGGTCAGGGATTTTTCGTACACACCCTGAAAGCGGGCAATGGCGGCATAAAATTTCAGTTCGTCCGGGCGCTGCGTGGTCCAGACCAGATCCATGGGATTGATCGGCGTGAAGGGCCCTTTCAACTCCCCGCCGGGGCCGATGGACGTTTCGACCAGCTGGGCCGTGAAAAGATCGTAGTACTTATGCTTGCCAATCACCACGATCCGCTTCACGAACGGGTTAGCTACGTCGGTCTGGTTTTTGGCAGCCAGATAGCGGGCCAGCAGGGCCTCGTTCCCGGTATCTATACTACCGGGACCATCCAGTGGGTTTGATTTTCGGTAAGGTGCGTAAGGGAACTTTTCTTCGTTCATGCAGGGATCTACATCCGGACAGGATGGTCAGTAAGCCAGGTACTAAAAAGCCCCAAGTTACCGAATATCCTCGATTCTACCCTGATTCAGATCGCCGGTTTCATAGCCTTTTTTAAACCAGTACATGCGCTGTTGCGAGCTACCATGGGTAAACGCATCGGGCACTACGTAGCCCTGCGACTGCTTTTGCAGCTTATCGTCGCCAATCGCGTTTGCGGCGGTGAGGGCGGCTTCCAGATCACCGGGTTCGAGGATATCCTGCATTTCGTCGGCGTGGTTAGCCCATACCCCGGCCAGGAAATCGGCTTGTAATTCCAGTTGCACCGAAAGCTTATTGTAGTCCCGCTCGCTTAGCCGACCACGCTGCCGCTGCACCTGATCGGTGATGCCCATGAGGTTCTGCACGTGATGACCTACCTCGTGCGCTACCACGTAGGCTACGGCAAACTCTCCCGGCGCGTTGAACCGCTCCCGGAGCTGATCGCAGAATTCGAGGTCAATATACACCTTCTGATCGGCCGGGCAGTAAAACGGCCCCATGGCCGCCGAGGCACTCCCACAGGCACCCTGCGTGGCGTTGTCGAAGATTTGCAACGAGGGAGGCTGGTAGCGGGCGCCGTTTTCGGCGTATATTTTTCCCCATACATCTTCGGTACTTCCCAACACAGCCGTCACAAAATCGGCCATCTGATCATCGGGCCGAGGGCCGGCGGGTTGGGTACCTACCTGCTCCTGACTCTGGGTACTCTGCAAATTGGATAGTATCTCTCCCGGATCCTGACCGGTTAGCAGACCCAACACCACCACAATCACCACTCCAAGGCCGCCAAGGGCTACCTTTCCCCCGCCGCCCGACCGGCCCCGCCGGTCTTCGACGTTGCTACTTCTTCGTAAATCCCGCCAGCGCATAGTTTTGTGTAGGTTATAGTTTGTTTACCATAGTCTGTCCGGTAGCTGTCTCCGGGTATTTCTGCACGGTATACCACTGTACACGGTAAAGTTAGCCATTCCTGCTCTAGAAATAAAAAAGCTTTTCCCTTCCCTACCAGAGACCAGGCAAAAGTTTTCCCATTCACACAAAAAATACTTGTCACACTAAATACTTTTTTAATCAATTGATAAAAAATAACTAAATTGCGGCACAATCCTCCGTCCACAAACGTTTGATCTAAATTCCTGACTTGTAATCTCTTTAAGCCTTATGATAGCGGATACCTTGCACATTGAAATTCAGCAAACGACGAAGTCGCGTTTGCAGGAGGTTGACTTCAACAACCTGGTGTTTGGCCGGAATATCTCCGACCATATGTTTATTGCCGAATACCGCGATGGCCAGTGGCAGAACGCGCGGATTATGCCCTACGGCGATCTCTCTCTCAGCCCCGTAACGGCCGCGCTGCACTACGGACAGGCTATTTTTGAGGGCATGAAAGCCTACAAAAACAACGAGGGCGAGGTACTTTTGTTCCGCCCAACCGACAACTGGAAGCGTTTCAACCATTCCGCCCAGCGGATGTGCATGGCCGACGTACCCGAGGAGCTGTTCATGAATGGCCTCACTGAGCTGCTGCGCGTAGATGCCGATTGGGTCCCTTCCAAGCCGGGTCAGTCGCTCTACATTCGCCCCTACATGTTTGCTACGGATGCCTACCTGGGCGTTCGTCCTTCTGATACCTACTATTTCATCATATTCACCTGCCCGGTGGGCTCTTACTACGCCAATCCTCCCAAGGTAAAGGTAGAAACCCAGTACATCCGGGCTGCTGAGGGTGGCGTAGGCGCGGCCAAGTGCGCGGGCAACTACGCCGCTTCGCTATACCCCACCAAGCTGGCGCAGCAGCAGGGCTACGATCAGCTGATCTGGACTGATGCGAAGGAGCATACCTTTGTGGAGGAATCTGGTACGATGAACGTCATGTTCGTGATTGATGGCAAGCTGGTGACGCCCGCCGTGTCGGATACAATCCTCGACGGTATTACCCGCAAGAGCATTGTGGACATTGCCCGTCACTGGGGTATGGTAGTGGAAGAGCGCAAAATAGATATTAAAGAAGTGATCACCGCCATCCAGGAAGACCGCCTCGAAGCGGCCTTCGGTGCGGGTACTGCCGTGGTGGTATCGCCCTTTGCCGTGATTGGCTACGAAGGCGTGGACTACCAACTTCCGGCTATCAAGGAAGACTCGTTCGTGTCGCGTGTGAGTCAGTACCTCAGCGATCTTCGCACCGGCAAGGAAGAAGACGTATTTGGCTGGACGGTAAAAGTGTAAGCAACTTTCGGCAGTCGGCCATTGGCGGTCGGCTTGCCTTTATTTTGTCAAAAAAGGCCGGGACTTTTCGCAAGTTCCGGCCTTTTGCGTTGAAGATTCACCCGTTATGGCAGAACATTATTGTTGTCTCAGAGAAAAAATACAGTATCACCATCGCCTTTCAGATATAGGTACGGCTTCCGACATAATTTCCCCGGAATTCGCTGGGCGTACAGCCGTTCTTACTTTTGAACACCCGGTTGAAGTAGGAAAGATTATTATAACCACACTTGTAGGCTACCTCAGCGATGGTATGGGTGGTATCTACCAGCAAGCGGGAGGCATGGCCCAACCGGATTTCATTCAGACTTTCCACGAAAGTCTTACCGGTACGCTTTTTGATAAACCGGCTGAACGACACCTCGGTCATCCCGGCTAGTTTGGACACATCTTCCAGCGAAATGTCCTGGTGGTAGTAATCCCGCAGGTACGCAAATACCTTCTCGATACGACGACTGCTATGGACCACGCGGTTATCAGTAAAGGTGCTATTGGACAGCAGAAGCACCGAACGCGACACCGATAGCTCATGCAATACTGTCAGTAGTTCGAGCACCGAATCAAATCCCTTCTTTTGGGTAAGGTGCTTCAGGCGGGGCAACACCCGCTCAATCGTCTCGCGCGGAAAGCTGATTCCCCGGGCGGCATTTTCAAACAGCATCCGGATAAAATAGAGCTGATTTCTCTTAAGGAAACTGCTGTCGAAGAGATTCCGGTGAAACTGGACCGTTATCTCAAATACCTCCGGCATACCTTCCTCCCAGGTGTACTTATGCGTAAACCAGCCGTGGGGCAGATTGCTGCCCACCAGTACCAGTTCGAGGTCATCGATTACCTCGGTGTGGTCGCCCACAATGCGCTTGACGCCTTTACCACCCACCACCAGGTTTAGTTCAAACTCTTCGTGGTAGTGCAGCGGAAAATCAAATATTTTTTTGTTTCGGGCAAATACGGCAAAGCAATCATACTGGGTCAGGGGTGTAATTTCACGGAGCAGTTCACTCATAATTCACTCATTCGGGGATGAATACTAGCAGGGCAAAAACAGATATTCTTTTGCTTTTGCAACCTATATAAGCAGTACAGATTACAAGTCTACTAAACAATCAGAAAGTATCTAAGGGTCTGGCGACAAAGACATACAACTTTGGCCCAGCGCTACTACCTTTGAGGCACATTTGCCCTGTATCTACTCAGAATGAAGCTGTCTGACCTTGACCTGAGCATCATATTACTCTACCTGTGCGCCTTGCCCCTCATTGGCCTGCTACTACGACGGCGCGCCCAGGCCAGTAAAAAAGCATATATTCTGGGCGGCAACAATCTGCCCTGGTACCTGCTGGGAGTATCTAACGCATCGGGCATGTTTGACATTTCGGGCACTATCTGGATGGTCAGCATCATGTTTGTGTACGGGGTCAAGAGTATCTGGCTACCCTGGCTGTGGCCGGTTTTCAACCAGGTATTCATGTTTGTGTACCTGGGTATCTGGCTGCGCCGCTCCAACGTATCCACGGGTGCCGAGTGGATGCTTACCCGCTTTGGCACCGGCGCCGACGCCCTGCGCTCACACAAGATCATCATTGCCTTTGCGCTGCTCAGTTGTCTGGGCTTTATGGCGTATGGGTTTGTAGGCCTGGGGAAATTTATAGAAATTTTCATTCCCTGGCCAGCAGTGCAGCCGTACGTGCCTTTTACGGTTGCGCCCGGGTTTGTACCCCACCTGTATGGCATCGTTTTTACACTCTTCGCTGTCTTTTACGCCGTGCTGGGCGGCATGTCCAGCATCGTCTGGGCCGACGTGCTGCAGTACCTGCTCATGCTGGTAGCCTCAGTAGCCATTGGCATCATAGCCATGGAAAAGCTTGCCGGGCGCAGCCTGCCGGTGCCGGCAGGCTGGTCGGAGCTGTTTTTTGACTGGCGGCTCGGGCTCGACTGGTCGGGGCTGATTGCAGATGTCAACCAAAAAATAGCAGCCGACCGATTCAGTCCCTTCGGACTGTTCTTTTCGCTGATGGTAGCCAAGGGTATTCTCGCCAGCCTGGCCGGCCCGGCTCCCAACTACGACATGCAGAAGACGTTGTCGAGCCGTAGCCCCCGCGAAGCAGCCCTGATGAGCCTGTTTGTAAACATTGTGCTGCTGCCCGCCCGTTACTGCATGGTCATTGGCTTCACGGTGCTGGCGCTGCTGTTTTACCACGAGCTGGATCTGCAAACCGCCGCCGGCCATACCGACTTTGAGAAAATCCTCCCCGCAGCTATCCGGGAGTTTGCCCCACCGGGTTTGCTAGGGCTACTTCTGGTAGGCTTGCTCGCCGCTTTCATGGGTACATTTGCCGGTACACTCAACGCCGCTCAGGCCTACATCATTAACGATATCTATCTGAAATCCTTCTGCCCTGAGGCCTCCAACCGGCAGATCAGCCGCATGAATTACCTGGCAGGAACCCTCATAGTACTACTCAGTGTACTACTGGGGGTGTACGCTCAGGACGTCAATAGTGTGCTACAATGGATCGTGGGGGCACTCTATGGCGGCTATATTGCTGCCAATGTGCTCAAATGGCACTGGTGGCGGTTCAACGGCAATGGGTTTTTCTGGGGCATGCTGGCGGGTATTCTGTCCGCGCTGGTTTTGCCGTATATTTTCCCCGATGCCCTGCCCCTCAACTACTTCCCGCTCATTCTGCTGCTGTCAGTAGTAGGCTCGGTGGGCGGCTCGCTCCTAAGCCCCCCTACTTCCATGGAAGTACTGAAAGACTTTTACAAAACCGTCCGTCCGTGGGGATTCTGGGAGCCGGTACACCACGCCGTGCTGCGCGAAGACCCCGATTTTGTGGCCAACCGCAATTTCCGGCGGGATATCCTCAATGTGCTCATTGGCACTGTCGGCCAAACCGCCCTGACAGCCCTACCGGTATTTGTAGTGCTACGGATGCCTCAGCCGGCCCTGCTGTCGGGTCTGGTACTGCTGGTTTGCGCGTTTGTCCTCCGAAAGACCTGGTACAAACGATTGCCATTTTCCTGATTATGTTTTTTAAAGAAACCCGCGGAATATTCTGGCAAACGAATCATTCGTTACATTTGTCCCGTAGTCAATTCCTTCCGATCACAGTCAAAACCAGAGCCAGACGTACATGAAACTTTCCAAAACCTGCGAACGCCCCGAGGTGTTTGAGAGCATCCAGCAGTTCATCGATGAAAAAGGATTTACCGTAGTCAGCAAAGACCACAACCGCCCCTGGGGAGGCTTCTTTGTGCTGGATGAAAGCCAGGCTTCGGAGTTTATCGACACTTTCTTCCCGCACCTATCCATCGAAGATTTTGCCGGGTATGATAAACTAAGTCCGAAAATACTGGTGGTAGCACCCGAGCAGCGCCTGTCGTGGCAGTACCACCACCGCCGGGCCGAAATCTGGAAGCTTATCGGTGGCGTAGCCGGGGTGGTGATTTCGGCTACCGATATACAAACAGAAGTGCAGCCTCTGGCCATCGGCGATATTGTGGAGCTGAGCTGCGGACAGCGCCACCGCCTTGTGGGCATGAACGGCTACGGCGTGGTGGCCGAAATCTGGCAGCATACCGATAAGGACAACCCCTCCGACGAAGACGACATCGTGCGGGTGGAGGATGATTTTGGACGGTAATACCGCCAATGGCCAGAGGCTGTATTTTGCCCTCCTACCCTTCGGGCACGCGGGTACTTTGAAGCAATTGAAAAAATGTGCTAGCTTTACCCTCGCAGGGAACGGTAGTCTTATTTTTGTAGTCTGGTAAACACGAAGATAGTGACTGTGTGATTCCTGCACTTTTTGTATAAAACCCTGATTACAACCCAAACTATACCCCAAAACAATGGCGACAGGTCTTCTCGCACTTCTGGATGACGTGGCGGCACTGGTAAAAGTCAGTGCCGCAACCCTGGATGATGTTCCGACGCAGGTAGCAAAAACAACCGGTAAGGTTTCTGGCATCGTTATCGATGATACGGCCGTAACCCCCAAATACGTAGTGGGCCTCGACCCGAAGCGCGAACTCTCCATCATCTACCAGATTGCGAAAAAGTCGCTCGTCAATAAGGCTCTATACCTTGGCCCGGCCGCCCTGCTGCTCGGCTACTTTGCTCCGTGGGCCATCCCCTACCTGCTTATGGTGGGTGGGGCGTTCCTGTGTTTTGAGGGGTACGAGAAAGTCCATTCTATTTTCAGCAAATCGGCCCACGCCCCGGATGACGAGCCCACCGAAGAGATGAAGGTGATTACGCCCGAAGAGCTGGAAAAAGAGCGGGTAGGGAGCGCGGTGCGAACCGACTTTATCCTTTCCGCCGAAATCATGGCCATTGCCTATGCCACCGTGGCCGACAGCCCCTTGATGAACCAGATCGTGGTGTTATTCGTGGTAGCTATCTTCATCACCGTTGCCGTGTATGGTTTTGTGGCCCTGATTGTAAAGGCAGACGACATTGGGGTACACATGGCCAAAGAGCGGTTCAATCCAACGACCCGAAAGATCGGGCGCGGTATTGTGAAGTCGATGCCGGGCTTTTTGAAAATACTGGGCTATGTAGGCACGGCCGCCATGCTGTGGGTGGGAGCCGAAATTATCGCCCATGGGATACCCTTTCTGCACCACTCCGTAGAAGCCCTGGAACATTCGCTGGCCAGCGTACCGATACTGGCCTGGCTGGTTAAAGTGCTGGTGCTGGCACTTGGTGGGGTACTCTTGGGAGCGGTGATCGCTCAGGTGGTGACTTTGGGTAGCAGGCTATTTAAGCGTTCTGAGGAAAAGCCGGTGCATGGGTAGGGGGATAATTAGCCGTTAGTGAATTATTCCGGTCAGTCAGTACAGAAAACCAAACAGCCACAGGGGTACCTTTTTCCCAAAGCCGATTTCGATCCCATCCGCGGCAATCAGGTAGTCTGCTGCCTCCCTGACCTGGGCCGTAGATTTCCCTTTGCCTCCTACTTCAATTGTGAGTCCATGGCTATGAAAATCACCGGCTTTGGGGGCTTGATATTGTCGATTAAAGAAGACAATTTCAATTGTATTTTGTCGAATGGAGAAGTCAAAAGGGTGTATTTCAGTTTTGTTATGCTGCCATTCTGCACTTGTGAACCACGGTTTCCCATTGTCCGCTGAGTTCACAGGCCCTGAGGTTGAGCACGTGCTGATTTCTATGACAAGACCAAAGAAAAATCCACGGATTAGGAGCTTGACTTGGGTGTTACTTATGATCCCGGCTTTGTCCATCACAGGGCGACGGCTTGAAAAATAGCACTTTTTTACTTGATTTTATCTTCGCTAACGGGGTATCTTGGCCGTATGACGAACCTCTACTTGATTATACTAGACTTTTGCGTTAAATTGAGTCTGTGATTTAACAGAACTATCTAGTGGCCGAGAATGGATATCATTACCGAAATGAGGCATTACACTATTTTACTTGATCGATTATGAAACAAATAACGCTCAATATACCTGATAGTAAGTTTGATTTTTTTATGCAGTTGGTTCGATCGCTGAATTTTGTCCAAATAGCCAACCCCACTAGTGAATATGATCCCACGTATGTAGCAACTATTCAAAAAAGCCTGCAAGAATACGACGAGGGAGAATTTACTAGTGTTGATAAAGAGGATCTCAAAGGCTTCTTGGGGCTTGAATGAGCTATCGACTCGATTTTACCCGACAGGCCCGAAGCGATATTGATTTTCATAAGAAATCGGGCAATAAAGCGATTCTCAAAAAGTTACTCTCACTTTTAGAGGAGCTCGCTGAGCATCCTCTCACTGGTACAGGCAAGCCTGAAGCTCTCAAATACGATTTGGCCGGGTTGTGGTCTCGACGTATTAACCACGAGCACCGGCTTGTATATAAGGTTATAGATGATACTGTTGTTGTGGTTCTAGCCGCAAAAGGACACTATCAATAGACAAAAAAGTATTGCCGACAATCTTCCTATTCCGGGAGTATAGGAAAATTATCACCACGGATTTTGATAGAAGTAGCCCCCCCTACTGCACCACTCCACTACCCCCCAATCCATACACCCGAAAAGCCTGCCCATTGGTCCCTACCACGAGGCGGTTGCCTACCACGCACAGGCCGCGCACGTCGCCGCGGAGTTGCAGGCCCGACTGGCGGGGGGGCAGGTGGGTGAAGCCGCCCTTTTGGTCGTTGATCAACACGCAGCCGTAGTTGGCATCCAGGTTACCGATACGCACGCGGCTGCGGGTTTGATTGCCGGCCAGGATCACATCCATATAGCCATCGCCGTTCACATCGGCCGTTGCCTGCGCGTAGACCGGGGCAAACTGCGTCTGAATCGGCAGGAGTTTCTGCGTGAAGGTACCGCCGTTATTGACAAGGTACCCCGTAGCCAAGGTATTGATGGTAGACTTTTGCGGCGTTTTGTCCTTGAATTCGCCCAGAATCTCGTCAATCGTTGCCGTGGAGTACGACTCGTGGGTGACGTACTTCTTTTTCAGGCTCACCAACTGGTCCGATAGCTCGTCGCGGCTATACGCCGGGTAGGTTTTATCCTGAATGGCGTAGGCCAGGATTGGGTCGAGCTTGCCATTGTTGTCAAAATCTTCGGTGAAGAGCGTCATCGGGAAGTCGTTGGAGGCTTTCAGCTGCGAGTTCAGGCCGTAGTTGCCCACGATCAGGTCGGGATCTCCGTCCTTGTCAAAATCTCCGGCCACGATGCTTTGCCAGAAGCCTGTCAGAGTATTCAGTTCGTCTTCTACCCGCACCAGAGTACCCCGCTCGTTGTGCAGGCGGATGATGCCGGTCCACTCACCAACGGCCACAATATCGTCGTAGCCGTCTTTGTCGTAGTCAATGACGCAGGCATCGGTGAGCAAGCCCAGGTTTTCCAGAGCCGGGTTTTCTACCTTACTAAACTTCCCGTTGTCATTGCGGTACAGGCGGCTGGGATTGAATTTGGGGTACGACGTAGGCACCACCGAGCCCCCCACAAACAAATCCAGATCGCCGTCTTTGTCAAAATCAATTACCTCTACGTGACTATCGGAAAAATTCTCGGCTACCAGCGCGTCAAAGTCTTTGGTAAAATGGCCCTTGCCGTCGTTTTTGTAGAGGCGGTTTTGCAGCATGAGGTCGTTGGGCAGGTACTCGTAGCCACCACTCGTGACGTACAAGTCGAGGTCACCGTCTTTATCCACGTCAAAAAATACCGCATCGGTATCGGTACACAGTTCATCCTGTCGGAACTCCGGCTGCACGGAAGCCGTGAACTGCCCGCTGGGCTGCTGCAACCAGAGTTGTCCCGCCTGCCGCTTGCCCCCGCCCAGGTAGATATCTTCCAGGCCATCGCCGTTGACATCCCCTTTGGCGATGCGTGGCCCCTGGTAGGAGTACATGTGCAGTAATAGTAGCTGTCTATTAAAATCGTTGAGCGGTTGCTGCTCGTGCCCGCTGAGCGTTTGGGTGAGCGAAAACAGCGGAGCCGTGGCAGGTACGGGCTGGAAAGTACCCGTATAGTTGGGCGCATAGCTGACGGTAAGTAGCTGGTCGGCCTTGATGCCGGTCAGTTTCTGCGCTTTGCCGTCGGGCCATACCACCACCAGACTGTCAAGGGCAGTGTGGGTACCCAGCCCCAGATGCACGGGGGCCTGTATGCTGCTCTGGTAGCCATGGGTGGGGGTCACGTAGCGGTACTGGCGCAGGTCGCCGCTGTATGCGTACAGTTGGGCACCGGCGGTGCTTTGTCCTTTGGCGGGCGTCAGGCTGACGACCAGGTAGTGGCCCAGCTCTTTTTCACGGCTCAGGTTTTGGTACACGTAGGCCTTTTCGTTGATGTTGTTGGTGACCAGTTCCAGGTCGCCATCGTTGTCCAGATCCACGTAGACGGCCCCGTTGGAAATCACCGGCGTGTCAAAGCCCCAGTCTTTTTGCTTGTTAGAAAAGGTCAGATTTTGTTCGTTACGGAAGATGTAGTTGGGTGTTTTAGTAGAAGGCATCTGCGCAATAATCTCATCCAGGTTCTGGGCATTTTTCTGGCGCTCATCCGCATAGTACTTCATGAAATCCATATTGGTATAGTCGCGCAGGTAGCCGTTGGTCACGAAGAGGTCCTGAAAGCCGTCGTTGTCGTAGTCGGCCAGCAGCGCCGACCAGCTCCAGTCGGTATTGGACACCCCCGCAATCTGCCCGATTTCGCTATACGTACCATCACCGTTGTTGAGTTGCAGCATATTGCGCATGATTTCGGGGTGAAAGCCATTGCGGAGCATAGATAGGTAAGCCTCGTAGCGGTCAGGACCAAAGAGTAGCTTCTGCCGCTTGTTGTCCTCGGGCAGCATATCAGTGGTCATGATGTCGGGCAGGAGGTCGTTATTAATATCGCCCACGTCGTTGCCCATCGAGAAGTAGCTCGTGTGATTGGTAGTCCGGTCAATCACATCGCTGAACGTCCCGTCCTGATTATTCACGTAGAAGTAATCGCTCTCGATATAGTCGTTCGATACATACAGGTCCGGCCAGCCGTCACCGTTGAGATCAGCTACGTGGATGCCGAGCCCAAAGCCGATGGGATTTCCTTTGATGCCGGCCTCCTTACTTACGTCGACAAACTTGCCGTTGTCATTGCGGAGCAGGCGATCACCAGCAAGGGTATCGCGCATGGCGTGCACAGCCTGTACATCAAAGCGGTTGAAATCTTCCACATTATGGTTCAGCAGGTAGGCGTCCAGGTCGCCATCGCGGTCGTAGTCGAAGAAAGCCGTTTGGGTAGTGTAGGTAGCCAGGTCCAGGCCGTAGTCAGCGGCGCGTTCGGTGAAGGTTAGGTCCTGGTTGTTAATGTAGAGTTTGTTCTTGCGCAGGGCGGGATTATCGATATTTCCAGACACTGATACATAGATATCCTGCCAGCCGTCATTATTGATATCCACGATCGTTACCCCTGTTTTCCACTCTTTGTTCCAAGAGATGCCTGCTTTTACAGTAATGTCTTCAAACTCCAATGGTTTGCCATCCCGAACCCCTTTGTTCAGGTACAACTTATCCGGGCCCTGATTGGCGGTAAAGTACAGATCGGTGAAGCCGTCGTTATTAAAGTCAGCCGCGGCTACGCCACCGCCGTTGTAGAAGTACTCGTAGTTGAGCACATTGTCCTGCTCATTTTCCTGGATGGCATTTATAAACTCAATGCCGGTCTGGTCAGAATCCAGCCGCTCAAAAATGGAGTCGGAGGGAGTGCTCTTACAGGCCAGAAAAAGCGGAGCTAAAAGAAAGACTCTAAAAAAATTCATGCAAAAGAGGTTTTACCAGAAAGTCAAATTTACAAAAAAGCGCCTTTATGTGGAAAGGCGCTTTTTTGTAAGGGTCAGGAATACTGAATAATTATTTCACATCCCACCAC
>CATMVR010000063.1 GCA_950075905.1 uncultured Persicitalea sp.
CAGCTGTTTAATAATCTTATTTCCAATTCGCTCAAATTTACCTTTGAGGAAAAACGCCCCGTGATCGAGATCAAGTCCGAAAAGTTGAAGAAGTCAGATCAGATACACTATGGTTTGCCTTCCAACCGAGACTACGTTCGTATCACGCTTGCCGACAATGGTATCGGGTTTGAGAATAACGATTCCAACCGTATCTTTACGCTTTTTCAACGACTCCGTGGACGCTCTGAATACGAAGGGGCCGGCATCGGACTTTCAGTTTGTAAAAAAGTGGTTGAGAACCACTCCGGTATCATCCTCGCAGCCGGCAAACCCGATATCGGTGCTACTTTCACTATTATAATTCCCATTTCCCAATCCTAACATTTTAGGTTTTCTTTATGACCAATTCTGAACCCATACAGGTCTTGCTCGTCGACGACGACGAGGATGATTTTATCCTTACCAGTGCGTATTTCAAGGACTTAACGGGTTGGACGTTTAATCTGGATTGGTGCTCTACGTATGAGCAGGCAGTGCACAGCCTCAAAAACTGCCGGCATGATATCTACATTTTTGACTATCTCCTCGGGTCCAAAAACGGTATTGATCTCATTGAGAAGGCGCTCTCACTCAACTGCCAGGAGCCGATCATTCTACTGACCGGAAAGGGTGACGACCAGATAGCCATTGAAGCACTACGGGTAGGGGCCGCCGATTACCTCATAAAAAGCGAGCTGGAACCGGTTATCCTGGAACGTAGCATCCGCTACGCCCTGGAAAGAAGTAAGGTGTTGAAAGCCCTCCGGCAGAGCGAACGGCGCTACCGGCGCATCTTTGAAGAGTCAAAAGATATGCTATTTATCAGTGATTTGCAGGGGAATATTCTGGATGTCAACGAAGCTACCTCTTCTCTTACCGGGTACGATATCCGGACTATTCTGGAAAAAAATATAGTTGACTTTTTCGACAGAAAAGAATTTAGTCCGGTATGGGAGCTGGTAAAGAATGAAAAAGAGGTGTTTGGCCTCGACATGCGGCTCATCACGAAAGAAGGAGAAAAAAAACACGGAATATTTTCTGCCACAATCGAGAACGATCAGGGCTTTACTTACGTGCAGGGGCGTCTGCACGACGTAACCCTCCAGCGACAAACAGAGCGGGAAAGGCTGTTCTCTGAAAAACTGGCGGTTACCAGTCGCCTGGTGCGCATGCTGGCCCACGAAGTACGCAACCCGCTTACAAACGTCAACCTTTCTGCCGAGCAGCTGGAATCGGAGCTGGAAGACAAGGACTTAATTTTCTATATAGATGTAATTAAGCGTAACTGTACGCGTATCAATGATCTCATTACCCAGCTACTTCAGTCGTCACGACCCAACGAGTTCACGCTCGCGAGGTACCCTCTACACGCAGTATTGGATGAGGCCCTGGAAGCGGCCTTTGACCGCCTGCAGCTGAAAAAGATTCAGATTGAAAAGTTGTACGAAGATGAAAATATTTCCATTTTGTTAAACGCCGATATGTTCAAAATAGCGGTACTTAACCTGGTCACCAACGCCATTGAGGCGATGGAGCAGCACAAGGGGGTACTTCGCGTAACCACCCGTCGGGTAGATCAGGATGTGCAGGTACTCATATCTGACAACGGCCCGGGAATCAGTGAGGAAAATATGGCCAAAATCTTTGAGCCGTTTTTTACAGGGAAAAAATCAGGAATGGGGATTGGCCTGGCCAGTACGCTCAATATTGTGCAGTCGCACCGGGGACGTATCGATGTGCAGTCGGAAGTAGGCAGCGGTACGGTCTTCACGCTTAGCTTCCCCATTGAGCCTTAAGACTGGGATATTTTTCAGCATTTGGAAAATCAATAAAATATTTTTGTGGAACCATTGCCCCTCAAAAAGGGGCAATTTTTGTTAAACCGCCCCCGAATGGCCGGGAATGCAATTTGTTATTTTATAAGTAATTACCTACTAAAACCGAATTACTTATGGAAATGCTCATATTCTTTTTTCTCAGCCTGTTTGCCGGAGTTATAGCAGCTTACTACTCCGAGAAATTCACGGTAGTATCCCGGGAGTCAGCAACCTATGAAACCAATCCGGATACCGATACTCTGGTGAATCGTTTGCTTAAGATCACCCGGCAGATTCATTGAAACAAAACAGCCCTATGGGGCTATTGTTCGTATAGTTGCCTGTACACCGACGGTGTGCAGGCTTTTGTTTTTTTGAAGTACTGATTAAAATGGGAAAGGTTGTGGAATCCAACCCGGAAGCAAACCTCACTGATGGGGAGGTCGGTGGTAACAAGCAGGCGGCAGGCCTGGCTTATTCTGATTTCATTGATAAAAGCAAGGTACGTCTTGCGGGTTCTCTGCTTAAAGTACCGACAGAATGCCGAAGGCGTGAGTGACACAAGCGCCGCCACTTCTTCAATACTAACGGGCCTGTGCATTTCGCTGAATGTGAAACTCATGATTTTATCCATCCGGCTTCCCGGTACTTCTTTTGGAAACCGTTCTCCTTCCCGGATGGAAAGCCGGCTAATCTCGGTACTTTCGCTGAGAAGCCAGAGTATTTTAAAACCGCCAATAAGCTTCTGTAATCCACTCTCAGAGGGAATGCCCCGGAGGCATTGTCCTAGCTTGGCAGCGGTAGCGCCTGTTATTCGGTAGCCCTGCCCTGATTCTACGAGCCAGTCCCGGGCCAGCAGCAACTCCTCATTTTCCCAGAATGTATCGCCGGCGTAGCTCTCATCAAAAAACACCGAAATGCCAAGTACCCCTTCCTGGGTATGGTAGAAGGTATCATCGCAGCGGAATACATGTGGGAGCTGTTTGCCGATCACAAAGACATCGCCAGCCCCAAATCGGCCAATGTAGTCTCCGGCAACGAGGGTGCCGCTTCCCCGCTCGATCAGTGTGATCTGTAATTCGTTATGTTGGTGGAGCCGATCAAAAAAGTAGGGGAGCTGGTCAACCTGTACCCTAAAGGCTTCTTTCTGCGGCTTGGGGATATGGAAAGAAATTGACTTCAATTATATGTTTTAGGCTGAGTTTGGAGCCCTATTTACCAATATTTGGTCAAAATACCATTAGAATTCACTTATTTTCCAACAAATAGCAAGCAAGTACTGCTTTATCTTTGTGGCTCAACCAAATCAGCCGATCGTATGCATGTTACATGGCAAGGGGTATATCCGGCCCTGACCACAAAATTCAACCAGGACGATACCCTGGATTTGCCCGCATTCAGTCTCAATTTACGCGCTCAGCTGGCCGCCGGCGTGGATGGTATCATTCTGGGAGGTTCACTGGGGGAGGCAAGTACCCTGAGCGTCGAGGAGAAAGAAACGCTGGTAAAGCATGCCGTTGAGGAGGTAGATGGCAAGGTACCGGTGATTCTGAACATTGCCGAAGGAGCTACCCGCGATGCTATTCGCCTGGCCGAAAAAGCGCCAGATCTGGGTGCCAGCGGCTTGATGCTGCTTCCACCCATGCGATATAAGGCCGATGAACGCGAAACGGTAGCTTTTTTTAAGGAGATAGCTCTCGCCACGCCTTTACCCATCATGATCTACAACAATCCCGTAGATTACAAGATTGAGGTGACGCTCGATATGTTTGAAGAGCTATTGCAACTGGAAAACATTCAGGCGGTGAAGGAGTCTACCCGGGACGTATCAAACGTAACTCGCCTCCGCAACCGCTTCGGCGACCGGATCCAGATTCTGTGCGGAGTAGACACCCTGGCTGTGGAAGAATTGCTGATGGGCGCCGATGGCTGGGTAGCGGGCCTGGTGTGTGCGTTCCCACGCGAAACGGTGGCCATCTACCGGCTGATAAAAGCAGGCAAACTACATGAGGCCCGTACTATTTTCCGTTGGTTTTTACCGCTCCTCGAACTTGACCTGCATCCCAAACTGGTACAATACATCAAGCTGGCCGAAACCGGCTGCGAAATCGGTACCGAACACGTACGCAAACCACGGCTACCTCTGGTGGGCGATGAGCGCGAGCGGATTCTGGAAATCATCAATCAAGGTCTGGCTACCCGCCCGGAACTACCCGATTATCTTTCGCTATAATCTTAATGATAGAATGAGTGATTTAGTGAATGATAGATTTTTCTATTCATTCTACCATGCACTAAATCACTCATTCCAAATTGAAATATGGATCAGCATTTTTTTTGTATCGACGCCCATACCTGCGGCAATCCCGTCCGGGTCGTGACGGGTGGGGCCATTCCCCGGCTGGAAGGCGCTACCATGAGCGAAAAAAGACTGCATTTCCTGCGGGAATATGACTGGATTCGCCAGGGCCTGATGTTTGAGCCCCGGGGACACGATATGATGTCGGGCAGTATTCTTTACCCGCCTTCAGACCCAGCCAACGACGCGGGGGTACTTTTTATAGAAACCTCCGGCTGTTTGCCCATGTGCGGGCACGGTACCATTGGCACTGTCACGGTGGCCATAGAACAGGGGCTGCTCACTCCCCGGGTTCCGGGTATTCTGAAGCTGGAAGTACCGGCCGGCCTGGTTACCGCCGAGTACCGGCAGCAAGGCAAGAAGGTGACGTCTGTCAAGATCACCAACATCAAGTCATACCTGGCCGCTGAGGGTATTTCGGTGGAATGCCCGGAGTTGGGTACTCTGACGGTAGATGTGGCCTACGGAGGGAATTTTTACGCCATTGTGGACGTCCAGGAAAATTTCCCTGGTCTGCACATGTTCAAGGGTGAGCAGCTGATTGCCTGGGCCAGAGTGTTAAGGGAGCGGATCAACTCCTCGCATACCTTTGTGCACCCGGAAAATCCTTCCATCCGTGGGTTGAGCCATGTGCTCTGGACGGGACAAACGCTGGATGCCAGCTCCACGGCCCGAAATGCCGTTTTTTACGGCGATAAAGCCATCGACCGTTCGCCCTGCGGTACGGGTACCTCGGCCCGTATGGCGCAGTGGTACGCGCAGGGCAAACTCAAAGCCGGGGAAGAGTTTGTCCACGAGAGCATCATTGGATCCAAATTTATTGGTCGCATCGAAGCCGAAACCGAACTGGCCGGTAAGCCAGCCATCGTACCCAGCATTGAGGGCTGGGCCATGATACACGGCTACAATCACCTGATTTTTGATCCGGAAGACCCCTATGTGCACGGTTTTCAGGTTATATGAGAAATTACGGTTAAATTATAGAGCTATTCTAAACGTTCCGATCCCGGATGAAAAGTGTTGGCATTATTGGCGGTGGCATCAATGGCTTGTTTACGGCCTACTATCTGGTTCAGGCCGGGTGCGATGTCACCCTTCTGGAACAGAGTACTTTTGAAGATGGCTGCTCCTACGGCAACGCCGGGATGATCGTGCCGAGTCATATTATTCCTCTGGCTCAGCCGGGCATGATTGCCAAAGGGATCAGGTGGATGATGAGCTCGGAAAGTCCATTCTACGTGAAACCCCGGCTTAACTACGATCTGGCGAAATGGGGGTACCTGTTCTGGAAACATTCTACCCCCCGGCATGTGGCCTACGCCATTCCGTTGCTCCGTGATATTAGCCTCTTGAGCCGGGAGCTGTTCAAAGAGCTAGCCACCCGCAACGACTTTGCGTTTGGCTGGGAGGAAAAGGGGCTGCTGATGCTGTTTAAAGAGGAGGCCGCCCGGCACGAGCTGGAAGAAGAAGCCCGGGTGGCTATCCAGGCCGGCATCGAAGCACAGGTACTTTCCGGTCGCGAAGTACAGTCGCTCGAACCGGACGTTCGGGTGGATGTAGCCGGAGGGGTGTACTACCCCGGCGACGCGCACATTTATCCCAATCAGCTTATTGCCGGTTTGATTACCTATTTGCGCAATGCCGGGGTGCGTCTGCTGGCCGGTCAGGAGGTTACTGGCTTCGAACGGCAGGGAGAGGCTATCAAAAAAGTGGTGACTGTAAACGGAGCTTTCGAGTTTGACGAAATAGTGTTGGCAACCGGGGCTTGGTCGCCAGTGCTTGCCAAACATTTGGGAGTATCGCTTCCCTTGCAGGGAGGAAAGGGATACAGCTTCATGGGGGACCCTGGTAAGCACCGTATCAAAGTTCCGGCTATTATGCTCGAAGCCCGCGCTACGGCTACCCCAATGGGTGGTGGAGTACGCTTTGCCGGTACGCTGGAAGTAGCCGGTACCGATCAGTCTATTAACATGAGCCGGGTCAAAGGGATTCACTCGGCTATCCACCGGTACTACCCCGACCTGAGCATCGACTACCCGGAGAAGGAAGCGGTTTGGCGTGGCCTGCGGCCCTGCTCGCCGGATGGCCTGCCGTACATTGGTCGGGTAGAGGGAGTGGCAAATGCTACCGTGGCCACGGGCCACGGGATGATGGGTGTAAGTCTGGGACCGGCTACGGGTAAACTGGTAGCCGAATTGATTACCGGGAAGGCAACCTCTATGGATATTTCCGCTTTTGATCCGCAGCGGTTTGGCTAATTGTACCTAACCCATTGGCAGACGGGCGTCCCGCCCGTACCACATTTAGCGACCTTCTGCCTGCAATACCTTTGTATTGTTTTTGAGAAACTTCAAAATGAAGTAAAGTACGCCACTTGCTACCCCCAAAATCAGCCAGTGGCTATTACGGAAGGCAATGTTGCCGAATAGAATATACTCGCCCACCACATCAAACAGCAGGAAAAGCAGGAAGATGGCCGCAAAGCCATTTTTTTCCTGACGCAGTACTTTCTTCAAACTAAATTCCAGGTTAGGATTTTTCCACTGACCGAAATAAGGGATAATCGCCGGCGTCTGACGAGCCCATTTCCGGAAGGCTTCCCCAAATTTCCCTTCGATAAATTGCTCCTCGGTGTACATGATCCGCTCGTAGTACATCCAGTACATGAGCACAAACGCCACAATAAACCACAAATGCTGCGTAAGCATGGCTACGCCCAGCCACATAAAGAAGTTACCCACGTACAGAGGGTGCCGTACTACTGAGTACATGCCGGAAGTATTGAGGGTATCGGCTACCTGAGTAGCAGTGTTGCGCCCAGAGGTGTTTTTGGGTGTAAAACCTACTGTTAGAATTCGAATGAGCTGACCGAACAGAGCAACGGCCAAGCATAAAAACTGGTAGGCATCGGAAGAATACTGAGTGGCTACTTCCTGCGATTTTTGCCACACCATATAGGCGTATACGGCCAGGCCAACCATCAGAATGATAAGCGGGAGAATGCCCCGGTACTTGAAAAGCCAGTTCCCCTGCTTATCAAACTCTTTAATTAATTCCATTATTCCTTACTTTGAATTTAGATAAACGCCAAAATTAACAAATTTGGTCAAATACTGGCTGTTACGAACACAAAAAGAGGCTGCCTCACCAGACAGCCTCTTTGCATTTGAAGTTTTGATTTGAAACCGATCAGGCTTCGGCCAGCTCGATGTCGCGGGTTTCCTCCTCGGGCGGGGCCGTATAATGGCGCGACATGTAGGAATATACGGCCGGGATCACGTAGAGGGTCAGAATGGTAGAGAAAAGCATACCGCCTACCACCGCAATACCCATGGAAACCCGGCTCTCCGAGCCCGCTCCCAGGGCCAGGGCAATGGGCAGAATACCAAGGATAGTACAGAGGCTCGTCATCAAAATAGGACGAAAACGCGACACCGCGGCTTCTACTACCGCATCCGCTTTTGAAAGGCCCTCCTCCTTGCGTTGGTTGGCAAATTCAACGATCAGAATTCCGTTTTTGGTAACCAGACCAATGAGTACAATAATGCCGATCTGGCTGAAAATATTCATCGTTTGTCCGAAATCCCAGAGAGAAATCAGCGCACCGCATACCGCCAGGGGTACCGTCAACAGAATGATGATCGGATCGATAAAGCTTTCAAACTGAGCTGCAAGAATCAGGAAAATAAGCACCAGCGACAGCACAAAAGCAAACAACAGGCTATTGGAGCTTTCTTTGAACTCGCGGGAGTTGCCATCCAGAGCCTTCGTGAAAGTTTCGTCGAGTACTTCATCGCCAATGCGTTCTATCTCGCTGATACCTTCACCGAGCGTAACCCCTTTGGCTGTGTTGGCCGAGATGGTGGCGGAGATGTAACGGTTGAAGCGGAGTAGCTGCGGAGGTGAGCTTTGCTCGGTGAGTTTCACGAGGTTGTCCATCTGCACCAGCTCACCGCTACGGCTTTTGATGTACAGCGATTTCAAATCAAGCAGATCGTTCCGGTCGGAGCGGTCTATTTGCCCGATTACCTGATACTGCTTTCCATCCTGCAGGAAGTACCCAAAGCGGCGGCCGCTCAAACCCAGTTGCAGGGTTTGGCCTACGTCCTGAATCGACACCCCCAGACTTTGTGCCTTTTCACGATCTATCTCTACCCGTATTTCGGGCTTGGTAAATTTAAGATTGGCGTCTACCCCTTCCAGCTTCGGACTTGCCTGGGCTTTTTCGAGTACTTTGGGTAGATATTCCTTCAATTTATCAAAGTTTGGGGCCTGAATTACGTACTGAATAGGCTGACCCCGCGAGCGGCCGGCATTGATGGTTTGATCCTGCGACACAATGGTACGGGCTCCCGAAAACTTTTTCAGCTTGGCGGTAAGATCGTCGACAATGTCCTGCTGGGAGCGGGTACGTTTATCGGGCGTCGTAAGCGTGACCCGCGTGTAGCCGGAGTTGGTGGCCGAAGAGCCAAAGCCCGGCGAGGTGATGGTAACTACCCCTGCGCGCTCGTTGGGGGCCAGCTCGTCGTACACAAACTTGCCAACTTCGTCCATGTACTTTTGCATGTACTCAAAGGTAGCCCCTTCCATGGCGGTGCTGTTGATCCGGATATTACTACGATCTTCCAAAGGCGCCAATTCAGAAGGAATCCGGTTGTCGGTCATCAGGTAGTAGCTAATGCCGATAAAAGCAACCATTAGAACCCAGGCCATCCAGCGAAAGCGCATAAAAGAAACGAGCGAAGCCTGATACCCTTCGGTTAGCCATGTGAAGAAAGGCTCCGTTTTACGGTAGAGCCAGGGTTGCCGCTGCCGGGTTTTCAAAAGTCGGGAGCTAAGCATAGGGGTGAGTGTCAGGGACACAAAGGCCGAGATAATAACCGAACCGGCTACGACGATACCAAATTCGCGGAAAAGCCGTCCGGTAACGCCTTCCAGGAAAATTACCGGCAGAAATACGGCCGCCAGCGTGATGGTGGTAGAAATAACGGCAAAGTAAATCTCCCGGGAGCCCGCAAAGGCTGCCTGTGTAGGCGACATCCCTTCTTCGATTTTTGCGTAGATATTTTCCAGCACCACAATGGCATCATCTACCACCAGACCAATGGCCAGAACGATTCCCAGCAGCGTAAGTACATTGATGGAGAATCCAAACAGGTACATGATAAAAAAGGTACCGATCAATGAAATAGGGATGGCCGTGAGAGGAATGAGGGTAGAACGCCAGTCGCGGAGGAAGATGAAAATAATAAGCGCAACCAGGAAGAAGGCGATCACAATGGTTTCTTCCACTTCTGCGATGGAAGACTTTACAAACTTGGTATAGTCACTACCTAGCTCAACCTCGATATCGGGTGGCAGGTCGGTTTTGATCTGCGTCAGTTTGGCGTTGAGATCTTCTACAATCTTGATGTGATTGGCACCGGGCTGCGGAATAACCGCCACTGCCACCATCGGAATACCGTCCCGCTTGAATTCTGTACGTTCGTTTTCGGGGGCAAGTTCGGCGTAGCCTACATCCCGAAAACGGACGATCCGGTTGGCTTCTTCCTTCACAATCATGTTATCAAAGTCCTCTACCGTCCTTAGTCGTCCCAGGGTTCTTACGGTAAGTTCCATATTACTGCCTTCGATGCTGCCGGAGGGGAGCTCCACATTCTGACGGGCTAGCGCCGAGGAAATATCAATGGAAGTGAGGCGGTAGGCGGCGAGTTTGGCAGGGTCGATGCGCAGGCGCATCGAGTATTTCTTTTCTCCCCATATCTGCACACTGCTTACACCGTTGATGGTCTGAAACTTTTCCTTGAACTGCCGGGTCACGATATCGTTAAGACTCAGCAAAGGCCGGGTAGGGCTTTTAACATTGATAAACCAGATCGGCGAGGCGTCTGCGTCGGCTTTGGCCACGATAGGTGGGTCTACGTCGGGAGGGAGGTTACGCTGCGCCCCCGACACGCGGTCGCGCACGTCGTTGGCCGCTGCCTCCATGTCGATCCCGAGGTTAAATTCCACCGTAATGCTACTCCGCCCGTCTCTACTCGATGAGGAAAGCGTGCGAATACCGGCTATACCGTTGATTGATTCTTCCAGAGGTTCGGTAATCTGTGACTCAATAATTTCAGCGTTTGCCCCCGTATAGGTGGTACTTACCGTTACCACCGGCGGGTCTACGCTCGGAAACTCCCGAACACCCAGATACAGGAAGCCGATTACCCCGAAGAGTATAATGACCAGCGACATCACAAGTGCCAGCACGGGCCGCTTGATACTTACTTCTGATAAACTTGCCATGGATTTGTTTTAAAAAAAATAGGGTTGTTTGCACTTACATTCTGGTATCAGCAGCTACTTCTTCTCCGCGACGGTTGATAACCTCCCTGATTTCTACCGGTCCATCAGGCTTTACCTGCAAGATTCCCGTAGTAATCAGGGTATCGCCAATAGTGAGCCCACTTAGGATCTCCATGGTGAGCTCGCCGCGTAGTCCTACTTCCACGCTCCGGGGAGAGGCTTTGCCGCCTTTAACGAGGAACACCTTATGTCCATTCATTTCAGGTATAACAGCCTCGTTGGGCACCGCAATGGCCGAGCCTTTTGATCCGGTGATCAGCTCGATGCGGGCAAAAGCACCCGGTAGCAGAGCGCCGTTGCCGTTGGGGCTTGTGGCGCGCATCTGCAGGGTTCGGGTTTGTGGGTCAATCTTGGGGTCTACGGCATATACTTTTCCTCTATGCATAACGTCTGAACTTTCCGTAGTGTACTCGATGGCACTACCCACTTTGATTTTATCAGAATATTTGGCAGGCACAGAAAACTCAACCTTGGCGGGGTTGGTATTGGTGAGGGTACTGATACGGGTAGAAGGGGTCAAATAACTACCCTCACTGACGTAGCGTAGCCCCAGTCGGCCCCCAAAAGGTGCCCGGATGGTTGCTTTGGCAAGTTGCGCCTTGATGTTGTCCATATCGGCTTCTATGGTCTTGACGGATGTAAGGCTGATGTCGTACTCTCGTTGGCTTATGGCCTCTTTTTCCAGCAGGCGGCGCTGCCGGTACTCATTGTCTTCGGCCAGTTTTTTGCTGTATTCCAGTTTTTTTAGCTGCGCTTGCAAGTCATCATCGTTGATTTTCAAGAGTATGGTGCCTTTGCCTACATACTGTCCTTCCTTAAAGTACAGATTGGTGATTTTCCCAGAAATTTCGCTCCGAATCTCCACTTCCTCGTTTGCCAGCACGGTGCCGGTGGTTTTGACAATATCACTCAGCGTGGTCGGTTCGATGACCATGACCGATACACTCGTTCGGGCACCGCCGGGCCCGCCTTTTTTTGCCGCACCAGCCGGTGCGTCTGCTTTTTCCTGCGAACCTATGTATTCTTTAAGCCGGGGATAGAATACGAGACCAAGCAAAATGAGCACGATCAGGGCGGTAATCAGGCGTTTAGTTAGTTTATTCATGAATATTTTTAAGAATAAAGGCTGAATTTCTCAGCAAATTTAATTCTTTCCTAGCTGGAACAAGCACATTAAGATAGAAGTTTGAATACCACCAGAATTAACCATTAAAAACAAAAAAATACCCGACAAAATCGGGTATTTTTTTTAATATATTCTTTTAAAAAAAGTGACGACTTATTTGTCCCACCACAGGCGACCGTCCAGATCATCCTTGCCCCCAAATACCTGAAGAGCAGCATTGTAGTTGGCACCGTTCAGGTCACGCTCGGTGGTAGGGTATCCCTGACGCAGCGGAATGATACCGCTGGGTGAGATGGTTTTGGCCGGAGGAGTCAGCGTTGGGAAGCTGGTACGGCGCCACTCAGCCCAGGCCTCGTAGCCATTCAGGAAGAGAGCCACCCACTTTTGGGTAATGATCTGCTCCAGACCTTTGGCGGGGGCATACTTTACAGAAGGCTGAGCAATGTAGGCGTCATACGCTGCCTGATTGAAAACACCATACTGCTTGAAAGAAGCTTCGATTCCTTTGTTGTAGAAAGTAGCCGGATCGCCGGTGATCCAGCCGCGGCGAGCTCCTTCGGCCAGCGAGAATTGCATTTGAGCGTAGGTCATTACGTAACCGGGAGACGTTTGCTGCCGCAGGGCTGTACCCAGGAACGAAACCTGTCCGTTGGGAATAGCACCGGCGGGGCCCTGCTCCAGTCCGTAAGGCATACCTACATACTGCTGGGTTAGTACCGCTTTGTCGGCAAATACGGGTAGACGGGGGTCGTTTACCGAAAGCAGCAGGTCAACCATGGGCTTGCTTACAGTGAAGTCAAGACGGGTTTCGAAGCGATCTTCCCAGGGGTTGTCGTTGTTCTGATCACCCAGGAAGGTATACACTACATTTTGATCATTGCTCGAAATAACACCGTCATTAAAGGCACTGGCAAACTCCGTCTTTGCTTTCTCGGGGAGAACTTCCGACAGGCGGAGAGCCATCACTAAACGCATAGAATTGGCAAAAGTCTTCCAGCGGTTCATGTTACCACCTAGCAGGAAGTCTCCTTTAATGGCACCAGCCGTAATCTGAGCCGAAGCCTCTTTCAACTCCTTAAAGAGATCGTTGTAGATAGCTTCCTGCGTGTCGTAGGTAGGCTTGAAGTTTTCCCGTCCGGCCAGGGCCTGTGAGTAGGGAAGCGGGCCCCAACGGTCGGTCATGTGCCAGAAGTAATAGGCTTTCAGGATTCGGGCCACGGCAATCTGGTTATTGTTTGGACCATTCTGTGCGGCGATCGATTTAGTCGCCTCGTCGGAATTCAGCCGGATAATTTCCTGCAGGTTGATCAGTGGCCCGGAGA
>CATMVR010000064.1 GCA_950075905.1 uncultured Persicitalea sp.
AGAGCATCTTCCACAAAGGGGTCCAGGTGCTCAAAGTCCGGGTCTACCTTATCGGCAAAGGTACTGAACGCTATGGCCTTTATACCCAGGAGTACTCCCTGCTTGGCGGCCGCCAGGGTGCCCGAGTGCCACATGGAGTTGCCGAGGTTGGGCCCCATATTAATGCCCGAAAGTACCAGGTCAGTCTTGCTCCACAGGTGCGTACCCAGGGCCACGCAGTCGGCCGGGGTACCGTTTACCTTATAGGCTTCGATACCTTCAAAAGCAATGGGTGATTTCTTGTAGGACAAAGGCCGGGAAGCCGTGATGGCGTGGCCCATGGAAGACTGCTCCACATCGGGTGCCACTACGCGTACCTCGCCAAAACGGGCGGCCACTCTGGCCAGGGCGGCAATGCCCGGGCTGTATATACCATCGTCGTTTGCAATCAATATTCTCATAGCTACTGTTGTTCGGTTTATTCAATGCTCAATGAGGCGTAAAACGCATACCACCCCCACAGGGTACTTGGAACACTTTTTGGTATATTGATAAAAAAACTACCAGCACTATGTCCCTAGTACAGTTATTTCACAATCCGGGAGCCGGAGATGAGGAGCATTCCAAAGAGAATCTGATGCGTACAATCGAAGCTCAGGGGTTTGATTGTAGATATTCCTCTACAAAAAAAAGGGGATGGGAAAAGTTAGACGCCGAAGCGGATTTTATTGTGCTGGCCGGGGGAGATGGCACTGTGAGGAAAGTAGCCTCAGAACTCCTCAACCGGAAGCTACTCGAAAAGAAATACCCGATTGCCCTGCTTCCTCTGGGTACGGCCAACAATGTGGCCCGGACACTCGGACTGAATGGTACGGCCGAAAAGCTCAGCGAAAGCTGGTGGAAAGCCGAAACGAAGAGCTTTGACATAGGCATTCTGCACGGACTAGACGAGCCGGGCTTTTTTCTCGAAAGCTTCGGCTACGGACTTTTCCCGAAACTGATGAAAGAAATGAAAAAACGGCAGGATGAGCTGGAAGACGAAGATTTGAGCCCGGAGGAGGAACTGCAACTGGTACTGGAAATACTTCACGACCTAGTGCATAAATACGAACCCAAAAGCTTTAAGCTGGAAATTGACGGCGTGGATCACTCGGGGGAGTACCTGCTGGTAGAAATCATGAATACCCGCTCCATTGGCCCCAATCTGGAACTTGCCCCCGCGGCCGACCCCGGCGATGGCTATTTTGATGTAGTGATAATTACTGAAAAGCAGCGTGCCAGCCTATTGGACTACCTGCGCAAAAAGCGTAAAGGCAGCAAAACCCCCTTTGCCTGCCCTACCCACAAGGCCAAAAAAGTAATCGTAGCCAGTGACGGTCTTCGTGCGCACATGGATGACGAGTACCTGAAACTCAAAAAATCGCAGGAAGTCAAAATCGAAATCCAGAAAGGCGTCCTGGATTTTATAATTCCCTGATAACAGGCAGCATCCCAACTCAGAAAGCCTCGCCGATGGTAGCATAAAAGTTTCCGGGGCCGTAGGGCGAAAAGCCGTAATCGAGCCTGATATTGAGGTGATTTTTTTTCTGAGCGTTGATCCGCAGCCCAACCCCATAGGTAAACTTTGGCTTGTCGAGCCGGAGCAGGTCACGCTCATTGCCCAGAAAGCCCATAGAGCCAAAGCCTGTCAGGCCAATAATCCGCCATACCTCCCAACGCAGCTCCGCCTGGGTCAGGAGCGAGTGTTTGTCGCGAAAGAAATTTTCGTATACGCCCCGCATCTTCTTAGCTCCCCCCATGCCCGACAACTGGCTAAACGGAACATCATCGCCCAGCACCGCGCTGCCTACGTAGTTGGTAGCCAGTACCAGCCGCTCGCTCAGCGAAAAATAGTTGGCTACGTCCAGATAGAATCGCACAAAGTTGCGATCGGCCCCAAAGACTTTGGCCGTAGGCAGCACATAAAACTCTCCAAACATGCCCTGGCGCGGATAAAAAACCTGATCACGGGTATCGCGCAGTATCGATGGCCCCAGGCTCGATGTACGGCTAAAATCGCTGCCCGCAATGCGACCGGAGGCCAGCTCGCCACCTTCCTGCGTACCTGTTACGTTATAGCTTTCGTACTGATAGCGAACCCCCGCGTAGGTATTGGGGGCCACCAACCTCGAAGCCAGCAAACGAATGCGCGGAAAAGTAACATCAAACCGCTCTTCGGCCACGCGGTCTTCCCCGATGCCGTAGTAAAAATAATTGAATTTGAACCAGCCGTTTTCCCCGTTGAAATAGTACCGGTTGTTATCAAAAAAAATACTAAATGGTGCAAAAGCCAGAATCTGCTTATTCTGAGTATAAGTAAGTCCAAATGATATCTGCGAAGGCTTGGCGTAGGCCGAATCTTTGGCAAACGAAAAAGTAGTAGTACCTACCACACCCCCACCCCAGCGGGTTTCGGGCAATCGGAACAGTACAGGCAGAACGATAAACTTAGTATCGCGGAGAAATTTATCCGAGGGGGCTTTTTCCAGGGAATCAGTCTGTATGGAAGCAAAGGCAGTGATCTGGAAAAAGACCAGAAGAAGCGTAGAAAAAAGTAAGCGCATGAAACAGGTTTTAAACAAATATACGAGTGAATTGGCCAAAGGGTTGTTTTGTAAAGAGTATTCCGGTGCGCTTTGTTAAACATTTATCCGCAAAAAATACCAAAACTCCCCTTAGGGCCCTAATTTTACGGCTTTCCTAATTCTTATCTTACTAACTCCCAACATGGACTACCGCATAGAAAAAGATACCATGGGCGAAGTGCAAGTACCCGCCCACGTGTACTGGGGCGCGCAAACGCAGCGCTCAATCATGAATTTTCCTATCGCTCAGGATATCAATAAAATGCCAAAGGAAATCATCAAGGCCTTTGCGTATCTGAAAAAAGCTGCCGCCATTACCAACTACGAGGCCGGCGTACTACCCAAAGAAAAATCGGACCTGATTGGCCGGGCCTGCGACGAAATTCTTGACGGTAAGCTCGACGATCAGTTTCCGCTGGTGGTATGGCAGACCGGCTCGGGCACGCAGTCGAACATGAACTGCAATGAGGTGATTGCCTACCGCGGACACGTGCTGCAGGGCGGCGAGCTATCTGACAAGCAGAAGGTACTGCACCCCAACGACGACGTGAACAAGTCGCAGTCGTCCAACGACACCTTCCCCACGGCTATGCACATTGCGGCCTATAAGATACTCGTGGAGGTTACTATACCGGGTATCACCAAACTGCGCGATACGCTCAAAGCCAAGGCGGAGGCCTTTAAAAATGTGGTAAAAATCGGCCGTACGCACTTCATGGACGCCACCCCGCTGACGCTGGGTCAGGAGTTTTCGGGCTACGCCTCGCAGCTGGACCACGGTCTGCGGGCCATTAACAATACTCTGGCGCACCTGTCAGAACTGGCCCTGGGTGGTACCGCCGTAGGTACCGGCATCAACACGCCCGAAGGCTATTCAGAAAATGTAGCAAAGCACATCGCCGACCTGACCGGTCTGCCCTTCATCACCGCCGAGAACAAGTTTGAGGCCCTGGCTGCCCACGATGCCATCGTAGAAGCCCACGGTGCCCTGAAAACCGTAGCCGTGAGCCTGATGAAGATCGGTAACGACATCCGGATGCTATCGTCGGGTCCCCGCTCGGGTATCGGCGAAATCCATATTCCCGACAACGAGCCCGGCAGCTCCATTATGCCCGGCAAGGTGAACCCTACCCAATGCGAGGCCATGACTATGGTAGCGGCGCAGGTAATGGGCAACGACGTGGCCATCGGCATCGGCGGCTCCAACGGTCACTTTGAACTGAACGTATTTAAGCCCCTGATGGCCTACAATTTTCTGCATTCGGCCCGCCTGATTGGCGATGTGTGCGTGTCGTTCAACGACAACTGCGCTGTGGGCATCGAGCCGCTGCACGAAAATATTCAGAAGCACGTGAACAACTCGCTGATGCTCGTAACGGCCCTCAACACCAAAATCGGCTACTACAAAGCCGCCGAAATAGCCCAAACCGCCCACAAAAACGGCTCGACGCTGAAAGAAACCGCCGTAAGCCTCGGCTACCTGACGCCCGAAGAGTTTGACGAGTGGGTGAAGCCGGAGGAGATGGTGGGAAAGATTGATATTTGAATTCTGAGTTCTGAATTAGGAATTCTGAATTGCCCCGCTTGTCCGCTTGTCTGGCGGGGCTTTTTTGTCTTTAAGGGTGAGTATCTTAGCTGGTTGTATTGTCTTTTCTTAACCACAGAGTTAAAAGAGTTTTTGCACAGAGTTTCACCGAGAAAACTCTGTGGACCTCTGTGTAAATACACTGTGTCACTCTGTGGTTAAATCAAACATCCCAAGCCATGAAAAAACTACTTCTCCTTTTCCTCATCCTCGCTACCCTACCCCTTCACGCGCAGGTAGACCTCCAAAACCGCGAACTGATAATCCAGAACGTCAACGTGATCCCGATGGATCGCGAGCGGGTACTCACCAACCAAACCGTCACCATCAAAAACGGCAAAATTGCCGCTATTACCGACGCCAGCAAAGCCAAACCGGCCAAAAATGCCCTGGTAGTAGACGCCAAAGGGAAGTACCTCATGCCCGGCCTCGCCGAAATGCACGCCCACGTACCGCCCGTAGACGATATGGCCCCTATGAAGGAAGTACTGACGCTCTTCCTGGCCAATGGCGTTACCACCATCCGGGGCATGCTGGGGCACTCCATGCACCTCAAACTCCGTGAGCAGATTCGTAGTGGGGAGGTACTTGGCCCGCACTTTTATACTACGGGGCCGTCGTTCAGCGGCCTTACCGTCAAGACCCCCGAAGAGGGAGCGCAGCGCGTGCGCGACCAGAAAGCCGCCGGCTACGACTACCTCAAACTGCACCCCGGCCTTACCCTCCGCAACTTCAACGCCGTAGCGGCTACCGCCAAGGAGGTCGGTATTCCTTTTGTGGGCCATGTGTCGTCGGGCGTAGGCGTATGGCGGGCCATTGAGGCGGGGTACTCGTCAATCGACCATATGGATGGCTTTGTGGAAGGGCTGATTCCGCCTAACCAGCTCCCCGGCGAGTCGGAAACGGGCCTGTTTGCCATGTTTGTGTCCGACAAGGCCGACCGTTCCCAAATTCCCAAACTCATGCAGGCGCTGAAAGCCCGGAACATCTGGGTAGTGCCCACGCAGGCGCTGGCCGAGCGGTGGTTTTCGCCCATCCCGCCCCAGGAGCTGGATAAAGCCCCGGAAATGAAGTACATGAACAAGCAAACCCGCGAAGGCTGGATCAGGGCCAAACAAAACATTCTGGACAACAAGTCCTACGACAAAGAGGAAATCAAAAAGTATATTCAGCTCCGTCGCGACCTGATCAAGGCCTGCTACGAAAGCGGGGTAGGCCTGCTGCTGGGCTCCGACGGCCCGCAGGTGTTTAATGTGCCGGGCTTCTCGGTGCATCACGAGTTGAAGTACCTTGTCGACGCCGGACTGACTCCCTACCAGGCGCTCCGGACAGGTACAGTCAACGTAGCGGAGTACCTGGGCCAATCGGCCACTTCGGGCACCATCACGGCGGGCAAAAAGGCCGATCTGGTACTTCTAAGCGGCAATCCTTTGGAGGATGTCACACAGGCCGCCCGGATTGAAGGGGTAGTACTGGGCAGGAAGTGGTTGGACAAAGGGTATCTGCAAAAAGAATTGGAGGGTTTGGTAAAGTAGATGGAAAATCAGGCTTAATTTCCCGGCACCTCCCAGTTCATAATCGACAGTAGGGAGAATTCAACTAGTTTATCCGCATAAACACTTTATGAGCAAAAGAAAACTGATCCTGTATATCAGCATGAGCCTTGACGGATTTATTGCCACTCAGGACGATGACTTATCCTGGCTTTCCGTTGTCCAGAAAGAAGGCGAAGATTACGGCTATACGGCCTTCAACGAAACGGTGGACACCTATATCGTCGGCAGAAAAACGTACGATGTGGTCATGAAACTTACCGGCGGGGTGTTTCCACCGGCACAACAGCATACCTGCTACATACTCACCCGGCAGGCCCAGGAAAGCAATAATGGTGTAACATACTACGCTGGTGACATTGAAGAACTCATCGCGCGTCTGAAAGGCGAAGAAGGCAAAAACATCTACTGCGACGGCGGTGCAGAAGTGGTGAAGCTACTCATGGACAAAAATTTGATCGACGAGTATATCGTCTCGGTGATTCCTATTGTACTCGGCGACGGAAAGCGACTTTTCCGGGGCGGCACACCGCGTATTAACCTGAAAGCAATGCCCAGCAAACAGTACGATACCGGCCTGGTGCAGCTGCACTACGTAAAAGCCTGAGGTGTAATTTAACTTTTCATACCATCAGGCTTCTGCATGTGGGGCGGCATTCTGTAAAAAAAGAAAACTGGATTCTGCTAGTGACCGCCGGAGGCCCCACGGAAGACAAGCCGCACACACACTTTGTGGCCCCGGAAGACAAAAACCGGGTAAGTCATTCGTTTACCATTCGCGTCAAAGATTGTAAAAATGCACCCGCCGTCTATTCCATTCGAGGTGCCGTGTCCTTCAAAAAAAGACACCTATCCGGCCTTAAATCAGAGCACTAAGGAATTTAGTAGTCCGAAAGAAAACCCTACTGCGTATCTTTACGTTTTGAATGCAAAGTTTACTAACCAACAAGAACCATGATAAAACCCTTACTGAGGCTAACCGTCGCACTGGCATTGACCGGCCCGGTAGCTCTTGCTCAGCAAGCCGGCACCTTGCCCCCCGTCGAGACCAAAACAGCCAACTCCCCCGAGTACAACCCTGCTTTCCCAAACCAAACCCGGGCAGCAGGCATCAAAACCAGCACCCCCTACGAAGCAAAGGTACTGGCAGAAGGATTGAAATCGCCCTGGGGCATTGCAAGCCTACCCGATGGCCGCCTGCTGGTGACCGAAAAAGCGGGCAACCTCCGCATTGTGACGCAGGATGGCAAGATGAGCGAGCCCATTACGGGCCTGCCCGAAGTGCACCACAAAGGACAGGGCGGTTTGCTCGGCATAACGCTGGACCCGAAGTTTAAAAGCAACAGAATGGTCTATTGGGCATTCTCGGAGCCAACCGACGAAGGCAACCTAACGGCTGTGGCCAAAGGAAAACTCTCGGCCGACGAAACAAAGATTGAAGGCGCTACAGTAATCTACCGCGCTACTCCTTACTACAAAGGAAATCTTCACTACGGCGGACGTTTGCTTTTTGACAAGCAGGGCAATCTGATCCTGAGTACCGGCGAGCGCTCCGACCTCGTAACCCGCCCTCAGGCGCAGTCGCTGGAATCGGGCCTGGGTAAGGTGATCCGGATTACGACCGACGGCAAGCCCGCCAAGGGCAACCCGTTTGCCGGCAAGGAAAGCGCCCGCCCCGAACTGTACTCGTACGGACACCGCAACGTGCAGGGACTGGCCTTCCACCCTGTCACCGGCGACCTGTGGGAGAATGAGTTCGGACCCCGCGGTGGCGACGAGCTCAACCGCATCCAGGCCGGCAAAAACTACGGCTGGCCGACCATTACCTATGGTATCGAATACAGCGGAAAGAAGGTTGGGGATGTAATTCAGCAGAAGGAAGGCCTCGAACAACCCCAGTACTACTGGGATCCGTCGGTATCGCCCAGCGGTATGACGTTCTATACCGGCAACCAGATTCCTGAATGGAAGAACAACCTTTTTGTGGGTACTCTGAGCGGTATGCACATTGCCCGCCTCGTCATCGACAAAGACAACCGTATTATCGGCGAAGAACGTCTGCTGGAAGACGAAAAGCAGCGCTTTCGCGATGTACACCAGGGGCAGGACGGTGCCCTCTATGCCGTTACCGACCAGGGTAAGCTGTACCGTATCGGTAAGAAGTAAAACGGAAAATCACATACTTTTTGCACAACAAAGCAAAGGAGGCTCCCGCCCGGGAGCCTCCTTTGCTTTGTTGTCAATGAAGCCGCGCCTTATCTCTCTACGCTTTCCCAGTCGAGATTACCGATGTAGCGGTAAGACACCTGACCGTCTTCGTTGATAGCCAGCAGATGCAGCCAGCCATTGTCGCAAAGGTTTCTTACGGAAGCGTGTTTTTCCAGAATACCATTCATGGCATCGATTGGAGCTTCGATAAACACATTGAGCTTCAAAGGTTCGTGCTGGTAGTTTTTGCCATCGTGCACCGACTGCCAGGGTAGCCCTACGCGCAGGTCGCCCGAGTAGCCTTCCAGCACCCCTACTCCCGCCGTCACGTTGTGCAGGGTTTTATTTCCCGAGCCGAAGTTTTTGTTATCCACCGTAGACGCATAGTATTGCAGGCTGATCCAGCTTGTTACGACCATGGGGGCCGTCATGATGAGTTCCAGCACGCCGAAGCCTTCGTCCTTTTTCCAGTCGTACGAGTGCAGGAAAGATTTGCCTTCCAGGTTGATGCCCTGCGTCCGCTCCCGGGGTGCCACCACAAAGGCCGAGCAACCGGCAAGTCCCCCCTCCGGCCGTACCTGCGACCAGTCCTTGCTGCGCGTGCTGATAGCCTTATCGGCATTGGCTGGCATATCGGTCGTCATTCGTAGTATCCTCTCGGTCCGGGTGGCCTGTCCAGCCAGCTCCAGTGATTTTTTGAGTTCGGCTAATTCCGCATAGCGGCTAGCCGGAACGTCCCCTTCGTTAAAAATACTTACCTCGTCGGTGGTGGTATCGTGCAGGCAGGCCAGGAAGATGGTACTCTCGGGTATCACGATTCCCTCCTGCGCCAGTCCCTGCCGCACCTCTTTGTCGTTGAGCACCGCCGCGGCCACTCGGGCGTTGGCCTCGCCGGTATGCCCTCCGCAGGCCCCGCAGTCGAGGCCGGTGGCGTAGGGGTTATTGACGGTCGTCGACCCGTGCCCTACCAGTAGCACAAAACGGCCAAAGTTTTCGGTAAGCGACATCGCTTTCAAAGCATTCTTAGCCATTTGCAGCTGCTGCTCCTTGGGTATCCCCACCGTTTCGTGGTAGTGCATACCTACTTCCAGGCTGACACTCTTCTGCTTCACCTGCTGCTGCTTCAACCCGGCATGCTCGGGGTGCGGCACCGGCCGGGTGATCCCGAAGGAGTCCGTGAAGAGCTTGGGGAGGTACGTAAGACCCATGGGACTCACGAAGCTGAAACACGTTACGGCACCCGACTTGAATGACTTCCAGACCTGCTGCGCCTGATGCTTTAGCAGGCGGCGGTTGTAAGCCTGCCGGTTTTCGGCCTCATCGGCTATTTCTTCCAGAATCGTCGGCCCAGTTTTTAAAAGCACCGGACACTGCGCCTCACCGGCATCATGACCAATCGGTACGTATTTGAGCGGGAAGGCAAAGAACCCGGCAAATCCCAGCGTTTCTATCTGGCCATCGACCATTTCCAGATTTCGCCGGAACACTTCCGAGCGTACATCGATACAAAATATAGCCTGGGCCTTTGCCTGGGTCAACTTGGTTTGTTCTGCCCCTTGGTGGCTCCGAAACTTACTGATGATTTTGCGCTGCGCCGACCGGTCAAAGGCCTCCTGCAGCAGCAGTTTCCGGGCCAGCTTTTCGGACAGTTCTTTGGGCTTACCCGCCAGGACCATCCTTGTCTTGGCTTCATCCCACCGGCCTTCCAGTTGGGGATGGGCAGTACATTGGAGCAGACACGCTTCCCAACAGATCAGCACGGCCAGAAACTCCATGAGTTTACCGCCGGTCTCCCCGTACAGTTCACTGTCCCAATCCAGACGGGCCACGTAGGCCGACCAGCCCCCGACGCCCAGCAGCAACCGGTGTAGGTAGAAAGGCAATCCTGCTTCGGGAATACCCAGCTGATTCAGGGCCGTCACCGTAGCATCCATGGGGTTTTGGGGTAAGGCCTTCACCGCCTTCCGAAACCCTTTCAGTCCGGACAGCTCAGTCGTGCGGTCTACCTCGGCCTCGGCCCGCCAGGCGGCGAAGAGGCTTTCTTTTTGATCCGCCGCCTTCCAGATCGCCTGCCCGGCGTCAAAGTACGAGGCCGCCCAGGTCGAAATCCGTCCGATCATAAACCGGTTCCAGTCGGTTTTGGTAAGCACACTGACGGTATCTGCCAGTGTGGGTACCCTGGTCACTGCCTTATCGTCCTGTTTCGATGCTTTTGTGGCTTCTAAAAAGGCTGCTACGTTTGGCCTACCGTTGCTCTTTTTCAGCAAAACGGCGGCCAGGTCTTCCTGCGTAATACCCCCCTCTTCGATCTTTTGGAGGTAGAACTCCTCCGGCAGGGTCATTTCAATCCCGTTTACACAGGCTAACTCCTGCGCTACGTTTTCAAATCGTTTATCTATCAGCCCCAGATAAGGGTTTACGGCCACAAAACTTTCCATGGGCCATACGGGTGCAATTTTCTTACAGGCTGTGCGCATGAGGGTTGTCAGTTCCTGGACGCTTACAGCTCTGAGCAGCTCTTTTTCGATAGGGTAATCAATCATTTTTTTAAATTTTATGGTCGTTGCTTTGATCAATCAAAAATTTGTAGATAGGTGGTTTACCGAACTTTGCCCTCCCGAAGTACTTCGGTTTGGTTGAGAGGCTCCGAAGTAGCCGTGGCCGTTCGCAGACTGAAAGCACCCACCAGCCGATCAAACAGGGCGTTAAGGTAAAATCCGTTGCGAATGTGCACGGCCCACGCGCGGTAAGCTGGCTTTGAGGAAATCGCCGGTGCCAGCATTTGCAGTAGCACCGTAATGCCAAACAAGACAAGCAGTGCCCCCGTCAGCCCTATTTTTAGCAGGGACGGTTGCGCCGGTACCGGCAATTGGGAGGCTATGAGGTAGTGCGTGCCTCCTTCCAGTGTAAAGAAGGCGGTAGCTACCACTACCGATAGCACACAAGCTCTCAGAAGAAGTTTTATGCTTCCATCAGAATCGATGGCTGAGGCAAATAGCCGGGAAAGGCCCATGACGATGATCGCCCCCACGGCGAGCAGGGAAAGATCGGCGGTTAGGTCAAAACCGAGCAGCAGAGAGAAGCCAATGTATACTCCCAGCGCCAGCAAAATGCCAGCAATGATTCTTACCGGACTACCCAGCCGGGTGGCTTTGGCTACCTTGGAAGCCCGGATCACGTCGATGACACTACCGGAAGAAAGAAAAGCATGCGCCTTGTAGAACGAATGCGCCACCAGGTGCAGCAGCGCGGCAGGATATACTCCCAGTCCGCACACCATCAGACTGAACCCCATGTGGGCCACGCTCGAATACCCCAGCGCGGTTTTGATGGAGGTTTGGGTCAGAAAAACTACCGAAGCAAACAGGGCCGTAAACCCACCGATGGCAATCAGAACCAGGGGAGCGTACGTACTGGCGTCCATCACAAAGGCCATCCGGATAATCAGGAAGGGGCCGGCATTCAACAGGCCTGCGTGCAGCAGGGCCGAAACCGGCGTGGGCGTTTCCATAACCTCCACCAGCCAGCCGTGGGTAGGAAATTGGGCGGATTTCAGCAGCGCGGCCAGCACGAGAAGCAGCGCCGCCGCCTCGACACCCGGCAGGAGTACACCCGCCAAAACGCTGCTTTGTACGGTCTGAAATATTACTTCAAGATTGCCCGTTCCGTACTGCTGGTACAAAATGACACTGGCCGCAAGCAGGCAGGCGTCACCCAGCCTGGCAAGGATAAACTTCTTGCGGGCCGCAATGATGGCCCCCCTTCTTTCCGGATAAAAGAGCAAAATACGGTGAAGAGAAATGCTGGTGAGAACCCAGGCAACAAACAGCAGCCCCAGGTTGCCCGAAAGTACCAGCAGTTGCACGGAGGCAAGAGTGGCGGCAAGGCGGCCCAGGAAAGCCCCCTGCCGGGCGTCGCCGTCCAGGTAGTTCTGGCTAAACCGGATGATGATAAAGCCCAGCAGGGCAATCATGCTATACATCAGCACGCTCAGCGTATCGAGCTGGATGCTCAGCCCGAGACCTTCCGTTCCGAGCAGGCCACTTTGCAGTAAGCCGTGCCGGTACACAAAAAAGCCGCAGGCTGCGGCAACGGGAATACTCAGAATAGAGGAAAGAATACTTAGCTTTTTGACCGCTGTGGGCTGCAAACCGGGTTGAAACCACGAAACCAGCGCGGTGAGGGCAAACAGAAGGGGGGACAGTAATGCTACCAGGGACAGAAGATGTTGAGGCATAACGGAAAATTGGTTTTAACTAAAATCAGTTCTCAATTCGTGGAAAGACTCACGATTGATGGGGACAAAATTAAAACACGCTATACATAAATTTTTATTTATGTTTTATATATTTAACATAAACGACATTTATGATACACTTCTATAAATGCATCCTAGTCAGATAGAACTCCTGTGAGAAAGGCTTTTAGATTCGGGCCGGGGGAAGGAAGAATGGGGCCGGGGTGGCTGACTCGGGGGGAGCTTAAGAACAAAAATGTTTATCTTCCTTGGCCAAAGAAACAAATTCACTGCATTTGGAGGTTTTACGTAAGTCAAGCCGGATAGATGCTTTCCGTACGCTGATGCCCCCTTGTGGATTGAGAACCAGATTACAATAGAAAAACTCTTAAAACAGATAGAAAATGAAACTGAAAGACCTTTTAGAGAACGCAACAACTCAATTAAGGGATTTATCACCCCTTGAAAATCCTGATTTCAGGCTCGAACAAGCTGTATTTAATAAGGAGGAAAATGTGTGGGAAATTGTTGTTTCTTATCTTGTAGAAAACAACAATAGAATTTCAAGTCCGATTGCACCCCTAGCACTACAATCTCCATTTCAAAGAATCTACAAAAAAGCGATTATGGAGAGAGTGTTCAATAAAGTGTGTCAATTTAGGATTTAGTAAATTGACAACCAAAAGAACAAAATGGGAAAAGAAAAA
>CATMVR010000065.1 GCA_950075905.1 uncultured Persicitalea sp.
CCCGCCCGCTCCGTTTTGCGCTATTTGTGAAACAGACCTACCTTGTTACCGCTTTTTCTTCCCGATTTTCCGCATAGCCGTCGCTACGGTCTGCCGCGTGGTTCCGATCAGATCCGCCATATCTTTCTGCGTGACCACTTTCAGGATTGGTTGGTCGCGCCCGTGGGCATCGCTTACGGTACGGTTCAGGCTTTTGTAAAGAAACGCCACATTCTCGGCGCTTTTGCAGGTATTGATGCGCAGAAATCTTCTTTCAAGGCTCTGCCACCGCTGCATGAGGTAGTTTCTAAACCACTCACCCGCCCGCGTATCCGTAGCGACCAGCTGTCCAAACTGGTCACTATCGTAGAGGCAAACCACGCTGTCGGTCAGGGCCCGGGCGAGTTCGGTGGTGTTTTCGGGTAAGGCTTTCAGATTGCCAAACAGGTCGGCAGAGGTCAGGATATCGGTGGTGACCTCCTCGCCCGCTTCCGTAAGCGTGCCGATGCGTACTACCCCGGCCAGTACCTCGCAGATGCCGGGAAAGGGAGCTCCCGGACCGTAGATCACATCTCCTTTTCGGTACCCCAGGGTTTTGCCGATCGTACCGGACCCGTTGGCCCCGTTCGGGTACCCGTGATGGCCGGGTAACGAGGCCGGGCGGCCCCCGGCGAGGGAATGGAAGCTGGTGTTTCGGGTAGTACTCATGGTTCCGGTATCAACCACAGAGCCATCTGGCCCCGGCTGATAGTACATTCCGCAAAGAAACACCACAGCTATTACCTGAATATTAAACCCAGCCCTGCGACTGTTAACGATTCGTGATGGATATCCTGGGCGCACTCACCCGCCAGGGTACGTACTTTCCACTATTTTTTTGATAGACGGGGTTCGTTAACGAGTCATTAACAAAATAGGCAACCGGGAATACATACTTTTGAATCAGAGCCGGCTCTTCGGCAAACCACCTTTCGCTTTTGGTAGAGCCGCCATTCAATCCGAATTTCTTGCAGTACCTGACGTAGCCATGAAAATATAGAAAGGCTGGCGGGGCGGTTTCTCCCATACCGCTCCGGCCAGCCTTTCTGCCTAGTTAGGGTTATTCAGTCCCCGAATCGCTTCGTAATCGCTTTTCAGGCGGCCTACCTCGGTGGATAAGAATTTCTGCAATTGCTCGTTGAATGCTTTTTTATCCTCTTCCGAAAGCGAAGCATACAGGTCTTTCAGCTCCTGGTTGATGGCGGCACGCTCCTCGTCGGAGGCCGCATTGATGGAGCGGATGTGGTAGCTTTTGAAGTTATAATCGGTCATACTGCGGTTATTTTTATCTCTTCACTTACTGTCAAAAGTAGCCGTTTGCGGATATGGAAGCAAGGCTTATCCCGCTTTCCAACCCTTTGTCCGCTCCGGCCTTTTCTTTTTGAACACAAAAAAAGGTTATGACGTTTATAGAAAATGTATGCCGGATGCATACCTAGTAATCACCCTGTTTCAACATGAATCGTTCCTTGTTTTTTATATTTCTTGCCTTCATATTTTTTGCCATCGACTGGTACGTCTGGCAAGCCGTCCGGACGGTCATCCGTACTTCTTCTCTTACCACGCAGCGCTGGGTTTCCGGTATTTACTGGGGCTTTTCAATCGTAACGCTCTCTGCCTACATCCTGATGCAGCTGTTACCGCCCGACCTCTTCAGTAAGGCCGTGCGCAACTTTGTGCTTGCGGGCATCGCCATACCCTATTTCGCCAAGATATTTGCGGTGCTCATTCTGCTGGTAGACGATGTCCGCCGTTTGTTTCAGTGGATCATCAGTCAGTTTGTACCCTCGGTAGCTCCCGCCCCGGCCGATCCCTCCCTGCCCCGCATTCCGCGTTCCGAGTTTTTGTCTACCACCGCGCTGGTGGCCGGGGGTAGCCTCATGGGTACCTTTGCCTTTGGCATTCTGTCAGGCGCGCACGACTACCGCATCCGCCGGGTGCGGGTAGCTATCAAAAACCTGCCCCGCGAGTTTGAGGGCATCCGCCTGGCGCAGCTTTCGGATATTCACTCGGGTAGTTTTTTTAATAAAACGGCCGTGAAAGGGGGCGTGGAAATGCTGATGAAAGAAAAGCCCGACCTGGCCTTCTTCACCGGCGACCTGGTCAACGACCGCGCCTATGAGGTGAAAGACTACATTAATATTTTTGACAAAGTAAAAGCCCCCCTGGGGGTATACTCCGTGTTTGGCAACCACGACTACGGCGACTACGCGGCTTTCGATAGTCCCGAAGCCAAGCGGCAAAACCTCAAAGACCTCGCTACGGCCCACAAGCAAATGGGCTGGAACCTGCTGCTGGACGAAAACCGGCCCATCCGGGTAGACGGTGCCGAGATTGGCATCATCGGCATTCAGAACTGGGGCGCTGGTGGCTTCGCCAAGTACGGCGACCTCGCCAAGGCCTACAAGGGCGCGGAGGAGTACCCCACCAAAATTCTACTTTCGCACGACCCCAGCCACTGGCGTGCCCAGGTACTGCCCGGCTACGAGGATATTGACCTGGCCCTGGCCGGCCATACCCACGGCATGCAGTTTGGGGTAGAGCTCCCCGGCTTCAAGTGGAGCCCGGTGCAGTACCGCTACAAGGAATGGGCGGGCCTCTACACGGAGGGTACCCAAAATCTGTACGTCAACCGGGGCTTTGGGTACATTGGCTATCCTGGCCGCGTGGGGATTCTGCCAGAGATTACGATTCTGGAACTGGTGCGGGGGTAGTAAAGTATCTTTATGTAAATTAACAGCTGAGTTTTATGGGTACCTCCGGAATAAAATCCCCCTCCCGACGTTGCACTAGTAAGGAGGGCAGACCCAAACCTTATATGACTATGAAGAACAAACTGACTATACTACTGCTTTCGGGATGGATGCTGGCGGGGCTGGGCGTTGAGGCTCAGGCAAGTACCTACACGACCCACACCTCCCAAAAAACCGAAATGGGCCTGTTTGGCAAAAAAAAGAAGAACAAAAAGAAACGCTATAAGGGCTACCAGAAACCACGCAGCAAGAAATTTCTGGGGATATTCAAACGGAAAAACCCCTGTGGTTGTCCCAAGCACTGACGCCCGGCAACTGACTCATACCCACTAGCCCCGGACTTTTGCCGGGGCTATTTTTTTATCAAAACTTCTTTCGGAAACAAAATGTTGTTCAAAAACTGTTAGCCTGCTAACGAATTGCTACCTAATCTGAATCTTTTCCATAATTTTGTACTTTCTTAATCCAACACAAGCGGTTTTTTAAGCCCAAAGCATGAAAATCAATCTTCAATCCCAGGAAAAATTTGAAAGCCGTCACCACGGTAAAGACGAGCAGGAACTGAGCGAAATGCTACACACTGTGGGGGTTTCCAGTCTGGACGAGCTCATTGATCAGACCGTACCCGCGGGAATTCGTCTCCCCGAGCCCCTCAAACTGCCCCGTCCCCAATCGGAGCACGCGTTTTTGAATGATTTCAAGAGACTGGCCCGGCAGAATGCCCTTTTCACGTCTTATATCGGTATGGGCTACTACGATACGCTCACGCCCAACGTGATTTTGCGCAACATTCTGGAAAACCCCGGCTGGTACACGGCCTACACGCCCTATCAGGCCGAAATCGCCCAGGGACGTCTGGAAATGCTGCTGAACTTCCAGACCGTTGTGACCGACCTGACGGGCATGGAGATTGCCAATGCCTCGCTGCTCGACGAAGCCACCGCCGCCGCCGAAGCCATGACTATGCTGCACAGCGCCCGGCCCGCCGCGAAGAAAAAAGCGGATACGTTTTTTGTGTCGGAACTCTGCCACCCCCAAACCATCGACCTGCTCTATACCCGCGCGACGCCCATCGGCATCCGGGTACTGGTAGGCAACCACAAAACCGTAGACCTGACGCAGGAAAATCTCTTTGGCGCTCTGCTGCAATACCCCGCCACCGACGGCCAGGTGATAGACTATACCGATTTCATTGCCTCGGCCCACAAGCTGCACCTGACCGTAGCCGTAGCCGCCGATCTACTGGCCCTGACGCTCCTCAAAGCCCCCGGCGAGATGGGAGCCGACGTAGTGGTAGGTTCCGCACAGCGCTTCGGCGTACCCATGGGCTACGGCGGTCCGCACGCGGCTTTCTTTGCTACGAAGGATGCCTTCAAGCGTCAGCTACCCGGCCGGATCATCGGCGTGTCGGTAGACGCCGAGGGCAACCGCGCGCTGCGCATGGCCCTGCAAACCCGCGAGCAGCACATCCGCCGCGAAAAAGCTACTTCCAATATCTGTACCGCGCAGGTACTGCTGGCCGTCATGGCCGGAGCCTACGCGGTCTACCACGGTCCCGAAGGATTGAAAACCATCGCCGCCCGTACCCACGGCCTGGCAAAACTGTTTGCCGATACCGTTAAGAAATTCAATTTTCACGTCGTTACCAACGAGTTTTTCGATACGGTTACCATTCAGACGCCGCTGGCGCGTAAGCTCAAAGAGGAATCCGTAAAGCTGGGCATCAACCTGCGTCACTACACCTACCCCGACAACCGCGTGGGGGTATCGTTCGACGAAGGGAAGACGTTTGGGGATGTCATGAAGCTCCTGAACCTTTTTGCCGAAGTATCGGGCTTCCTGGGTGAAATGATGATCGAGGAGGAAATGGAAATTTCTTTTCCCGAAAGCATTGCCCGCTCTACCCCTTACCTGACGCACCCCGTATTTAATACCCACCATACCGAGCACGAGATGCTGCGGTACCTCAAAACACTGGAAAACAAGGACCTGTCGCTGGTGCATTCCATGATTTCGCTGGGTAGCTGCACCATGAAGTTGAACGCTACGGCCGAGATGATACCAGTGACCTGGCCGGAGTTTGGCGGTATTCACCCCTTTGCCCCGGTGGAGCAGACGCGCGGCTACCAGATGATGTTCAAGCAACTCTCCGACTGGTTGTGCGAAATCACCGGCTTTGCGGCCATGTCGCTGCAACCCAACTCGGGTGCGCAGGGCGAGTACGCCGGTCTGATGGTGATTCGGGCTTACCACGAAAGCCGTGGCGATAGCCACCGCAACGTGGCCCTGATTCCGTCGTCGGCGCACGGTACCAACCCTGCTTCGGCCGTGATGGCCGGCATGAAGGTAGTGGTAACCAAGTGCGATGAACGTGGCAATATCGACGTAGCCGACCTGCGCGCCAAGGCCGAGCAGTACAGCAACGAGCTTTCCTGCCTGATGGTAACCTACCCTTCCACCCACGGAGTGTTTGAGGCTGATATCAAGGAAATCTGCGCGCTCATTCACGAGCACGGCGGACAGGTGTACATGGACGGCGCTAATATGAATGCCCAGGTAGGACTCACCAGCCCCGGTATGATCGGAGCCGATGTGTGCCACCTCAACCTGCACAAAACTTTCTGTATTCCGCACGGTGGTGGTGGTCCCGGTATGGGTCCCATCGGTGTAGCCGAGCAGTTGGTACCCTTCCTGCCCGGCCACGTGAGCCTGGAAGGAGACAAAGTTGGCAAGGCCGGTGCAGTTTCCGCTGCACCCTACGGCAGCGCCAGCATCCTGACGATTTCGTTTGCCTACATTGCCATGATGGGCAGCGAGGGCCTGACCAACGCTACCAAGATGGCGATTTTGAACGCCAACTACATCAAAACCCGCCTCAAAGGACAGTACGAAGTACTTTATACGGGTAAGAATGGCCGTTGCGCCCACGAAATGATTCTGGACTGCCGGCCGTTCAAGGCTGTTGGCGTAGAGGCTGAGGATATCGCCAAGCGCCTGATGGACTACGGCTACCACGCACCCACGCTTTCGTTCCCCGTAGCGGGTACGCTCATGATTGAGCCCACCGAGTCGGAGTCCAAAGCGGAGCTGGATCGCTTCTGCGACACCATGATTGCCATCCGGAACGAGATCCGGGAAGTAGAAGAAGGTGCCGCCGACCGCGCCGACAACGTGCTGAAGCACGCGCCGCACACCGCCCGCGTAGTGCTTACCGAAGACTGGCAACGTTCGTACTCCCGCGAAAAGGCCGCGTTCCCGCTGCCGCACCTGCGCTTCAACAAGTTCTGGCCCAGCGTGAGCCGCGTCGACAGCGCCTACGGCGACCGCAACCTGATCTGCTCGTGTATTCCGGTAGAGGCCTACGCCGAAGCGGAGGCCGTAGCAGCGGAGTAGTTGCCCTTGGATTAGAATAAACAGCAGCCCGGAGGTTTTGGCCTTCGGGCTGTTTGGTTACTTACTCTCCACTATCATAGATGAGCACATTGTTCGTAATTTTTGAAGGCAGTTTGGGGCAGTCGCCAATGGGGCCGGCTACCGTATAGGAAACAGAGCACAGCAAGGCTCCATCGCAACGGTAGGTCGAAGTTGGATTACCATCGGGCCCCACGAAGATATCCATAGTGAATACGGTCTCTCCCTCATAGTTTCCCTGAAAAACCCGAAGTCTTCCCGCCAGCCTTTCTGAGCTATGGATCCTCTCCTTCAACCAGGGCAGATCCCGGGTTGGTCTTTTTACACCGCAGGTATTTTCTGTGGCAATGTCCTTTTCAAGAGAGTTTTTTTCGCAGGAAACAAAAACAAAAAGGATAAAAAGAAAGCCTATTTTTTGCATGATCGTGCTTTTAAAATGTAGTACAGAACTATTCTTTGGTCTGGTTAGTAAAGAATTTTTTTTGCAAAAAAACCAGCGGTATTAATTATTTTAAAAATAGGCAATCAGCCTTGGGCTGGCAGGCAAGATGCTTCGTGAATTCTAACACTGATTCGATGTCATCCTTGACGACGTAGACAGGAAGAACTTTTCGATTCTGCACATTCGGATGTGCATTTTTAGGCAGATTGCGTATTACTGACGAATCAACCAGGTACTTTATCAGGCTGAGGTCGCCGCTGTGGAAAAGCTACCCTTTAATTTTCAGCCTGTCCAGGCCGGAGTCCAGCAAATCTATATAGGCCTTTTGGAGATGGATCGGCAAAAAACTTCGTTCAATCAGCGCATGCATAAAAGCCTTCTTTTGTGCAAAGCGGGTGTAGACGCGTCCTGCGGACTTTTCTGAGATTCCCAGATTCAGGGCTAACTTATCGAAGTCAGTACGTAAAAGTCTGTTTTTCTTGCCGTTGATGGTCAGGGCTGACTCTTCCCTATCTTCCGGAATAACCAATTTAGTCGATAGCAGATCATAGGCAGGAGATAAGGCTATATCGTCATTTTCGGGCCGTAGGAGCGAAAAGTTTTTGAGATGCATATCCGTATTCCCCGTCAGAAAGCAAAAAACCGTTATTTCAAACAATTTCAGGGTTTCCAGCCCCTTATTGGTTGTATAAGCTCGCACCACCCGGCCTACCTTTTCCATTGATCCCCGGTATTTGTGCTCAGTCAGGGTTTCCGTCAGCTGACATAAGTCTTCCATGTGCACTTTCCGGCCTTCTTGCCGATCGAAGCGTTTGGTTAGGTAGGCTAATTCACCGGAAGCCAGTCGAATCAAGGTATGTTCAGCCGTATGAATACCGCATTCAGCGGCCATCTTCATAGTTAGGTCTTCATTCTCGGGTAAAGCAGCAAACTGTTCGGTGGGTGGTTTCAGTATATAATTTCCCCAGAGCCCTACGACTGTGAAGCGGCTTGTGCGGGCGTCTATTTTTTCGAGATCAAGAGAAAGCTTTGGCTGTACGCCAGTCACGGCGATGCTTCTGAGGACGAGTTCCTGCGCCATTCTTTGCAGCTCAAACCGATCAAGGGATAAAACAGGAGGTACAGGCGTACCGAAAAACTTCCGGCTACAATCAGCATGATAATCCTGCTCGTCGATGTTCAGAAGCTTATAGCAGTACAGGCATTTCTTGTTCATAAGGTAGGGAGGACTATTTTCCTGATACTTACTGCTCCCAAACAATCCTGGCACACCGTCAGTAACAGCCCCATGCGGTCTCTGGGGTTGAGTTTCCAGTTTTGCACAGCGATGTCCAGTAACCATCCTTCGGGTATTAATCCATCGAAAAAGGGGAACAGGACCGTGCTCCGATAAGGTTCCTCCCGGAGAGGCAAAGTAAGGCTAACAGGAGGATTGACATTCAGTAGATAGTCCCGGTGGTACGTAAATGAATACCCCTCCTCATCTTCAACTACCAATCCCGCCGGGACATCCTGATAGTATACTTCACCCGCCCTATACATAGATCTCCTCCTTCCTGACGGGTCCTGCTTCGCAACCAAACATATCAAGTACCTGATTGACCTTATCGAGCCGAAGGGTACTTTTTCCCTGCTCCAATTCGCGGATAAAACGGAGCCCCACCCCTGACTTCTCGGCCAGGTCTACCTGTGTCAGTTTCAGCGTCTTTCGCTTTTCCTTTACAAAATGTGCAATTGGATTTTTCATACTATACCCGATCGGGAGTAAATAGCAACTATTTTACTAGTCTATACCTCATCGGGTATAAATATAGTAATTAAATTTATATTACTACCGAACGGGTATAAAATCAAAGCAAGAAAGATGCTTCTGGAAGTAGTATGCTCAAACTTCCCTCAATCCCGCTGCCAGTCGGAAGGCAGCAGGTTGGCGAAGCGGTCGCTGCCGAGGTCGCCGGCTATCTCGAACCCCATGGGCATCACCACCCAGCCCTGCGGCGAAATGACGATGTACCCCTGCGGCATGGTGATCCTGGTATAGGCATAGGGCATGTCAGTGTAGGGGGAGCGACTGCGTTTGTTGAGGTCCAGGACTTCGAGTATTGTGGCCGACACCACCCGGCGCTCCGTTTCCAGTTCGCCCGGCTGCACCAGCTGCGAGCCCCGTACCTCCTCGATGCGGTTATGGAGGTGGTTGCGGATGGGGTTCTGCCCGTTGATGGGCCGCACGGAGGTAAACATCCGCATCGACTCGGGGATTTCCTGAAAAACCCGGAAGCCGTTTTCGCGCAGGCTATCAGAAACCATGCTGGTCAGCAGTTGTTTGAGCGAGCCCTGGTAAGCGGCTTTCTGATTGGCGCGCCACAGCTTTGCCTGCTCGTCGTTTTCGGGCTTCATGAGCTCGAAGCGCGTGTTGCCGCCGTAGTATACCTTTCCTTCGAAAAAGTCGAAATCGTATAAATCCTGATGAATAACATAGCCCAGAGCGCGGTTTTCGATGATCAGTGGGCTGTTGGACCGGGCCGTGAGGTGGCCGTCGTCCTGCATGGATACCCGTAGCACCTCCGGGTTCCGGATCGAGCATAGCTTGCTGAACTTGCTGGTACCCAATAGCTCCCGGGAGATGATTTTGAGGTACTGCGCCCGTTTTTTGCCACCCTTGGAATAGATCACCACATCTTCGAGCTGCATGCCCTCTTTCATTTTGAACTGCACCGTCTTACGGCCCGGCTGCTCAAACCGCAGCGTCTGCTTGATGGACGTATAGCTCAGCAGAGAAACGACCACTTCCAGGTTACCAATGGGCAGGTTGGGCAGCGTGTACGCGCCTTTTTCGTTGGTCGTGGTGCCAATGGAGGAGTTGTTGATGTACACATTGGCACCCGGTAGGGGAGCACCGGTTTTCTCATCCACAACCGTACCCGTCAGCGTTACGGTGGGGGTTTGAGCCAGGCACAAGAGCGCCTGTGACCAGAAAAAAAGCAAAAGGAAAGCTCGGAATCTACTCCGGCTGGGACAAAAGGCGTACATCAACTACTAGGATTGAACAGGTTTTTTCAAACAAATGCCCCAAAGATAGTAGGTTCGGCTGGGATTCATTTTCATTTTGTCGCAGGAAATCCGGCCCGGCTTTTCTAAAAGTCTGCGTTTGTAAATTAGTTACAACCCGCCGGACCGCATAAGTAGAAACCTGCCCGAGAGCCGCTTTGCCTAGGGAAACGGCATTCTACGCCGGAAAGAAAACAGATAATGACAAAAAAAATAAACGTACTCCTGCTCCTGCTTGTACTACTGGCATTTTCTGCCCACAAAGCAGCGGGACCAGAAAAACAGATTCCCCAAAGCCCGCTTGCCGCCGCCGCCCTGCGGCAGGAAGTGAGCCAGTACGGTATCACCTGGACCTTCGACAAACCCGCCCGCACCGGGCAGTTCATCACCGGTGACTGGTGGGTAGTGGGTCCGGTCCGGGTTGTGAAGATCACGCCCGAACCCGGTCCGGCGAAGCTGGATACCTCGGCCATCAAAATCAACCACTGGAATGATACCAGCCTGAAACAGGACACCACCATGCGCAACGGCTCCATGGTGGTGCTGAAAGCAGGGTACTCCCAGGGCTACGATTCGCGCAGCGGGTCGTTTCGTAAAAGTGACGCGGTGGTGCTTCCGCTGGACTTGGCCCCGAACCGCTCGCTGATTTCTTCCGTCAGCAACACGGTGCTACCCGTCGATCACTTCAACAAAGACCTGATGCCCTGGGAAAAAGAAAAAAAGAGTCAGGTAGTGATGAAAGCCGCTGCCGTACTTACCTGCCTGGACCGGGAGCCGCCGGCCGATGCCTTCCGGCCGCCCTACGCCGGTACCGAAAAACCCATTTTCCGCGCCCGGGATATTCAATGGGAGTTATTACCCAAGCTAAAACCCGCCGGGGAGGTACCTTCCTGGGAGGCCTTTGAGCGGTACTTCCAGCGCCCCTGGATCGACCATATTCTGAGCTGGTCGCAGCAAGAGCTGGTACCCAACGAAAACCAGCCCAACTACGGCCGTGAGTATGCCCGGCTGGTATCCATAGCCAGCCTGATGGTGCAACTGGACGTACCCCGCCAGCGCAAGGAAAAACTAACCATCGAGCTGATTCAGCGGGGCATTGACCTCTACGGCCTGGCGATGGTGGGTGGCTACTGGAACGAAGGCGGGGGGCATTCGAGCGGGCGCAAGTGGCCTATTCTGTTTGCCAGCATGATGCTGGATAAGGCGGAAATTGCGCAGCTACCCGAAACGGCGGTCTTTCACGAAGATACCCAAACCTACTACGGCAAGGGCTGGTTTGGGCAGGATGTACTGTGGCAGATGATCATTCACCACGGCAACCGTACGCCCTACGAGGAAAAGGTACCGGAACAGTGGGAGAAGTGGGACAAAACCTCGGAAGGCTACCGCACCTGCTGCAACGCCCAGGCCTGGGTAGGTACCGCGCTGGCCGCCCGCTACATGAAAGCGATCAAGCTCTGGAATCACGACGCCCACTTCGACTACATCGAACGCTGGATGCGCGAGGACGACCCTTACGCCAGCGCGCGGGGTACTCACCCCCGTCCCAAAGCCGAAACCACCACCTACGACCCCTTCGTGACCGCCATGTGGCGGGCGCACCGCCCGCAGGCTCCGGCTCAGGAAATGGCGGGCAGCCCCTGTAAGTGGTTCTTGCAGGGAAAGAAATGGGGCTGGGTACCTAATCCGAAGTAGCGGGTTGTTTATGGGGTGTCAGTCAGTTGCGCGGCGGCGCTTTTGTCTACATACCAGAGCAGTTCGCCCTCATCGGGCGCAATGAGTTGCGAGGGGTACTCCTCCGGGTTTCGCTCGCCTTCCAGTACCTGGTGCAAGGCGTGGGCCTTCTTTTCCCCGAAGGTCAGGAAGCAGATGGTCCGGGCCTGATTGATGAGCGAAGCCGTGAGCGTAACGCGGTACATGGACTGCGGTTCGAGGTAGTACGCTTCTACCCAGCGCGAGCGCTCACGCAGCACGCCGGTATGCGGGAAGAGCGAGGCCGTGTGGCCATCATCGCCCATGCCGAGCAGAATCAGGTCAAAGCGGGGGGCTTCCTCGCCAAAATGCTCTTTTAGAATTTCCTCGTAGCGTACAGCGAAATCTTTGGGTTCGGTACCTTCCGCCCACATGGGGTAGATCTGCCCGGCGGGAACGGGTACCTGGTCCAGGAGCGTTTCCTGCGCCATGCGGGCATTGCTGCGCTCGTCGGTAAGGGGTACCCAGCGTTCATCACCCCAAAAAACGAACGTTTTGTCCCAGGGTACCTGCTCCGCGTAGGGTGATTCCGACAGCATTTTGTGCATCAGTACGGGCGAAGAACCCCCGGTGAGGGCAACGGTAAAACGGCCGCGCTGCTGCACGGCCTCTCGAGCCTGTTTTACAAAAAGTTCCGCAGCGGCTACGCTGAGCTGCTCTTTATCTTCAAATTGGTATACCATAATCAGACAGGTTGTACTTGTGCAAAGTGGTTTGCATGATGTTGATTAAAGAACTTTGGCTAACTGTTTACAAATCAAGTTATTACATATTCTATGAGCTAATAACCTACTAGCTAATAGCTACTTAGTGCGAAAACGTGACTGTCCAGGTGTGGCCGTCGCGGGCAATCAGCGCCTCGGCGTTTTCGGGCCCCCACATGCCCGAGGCATAGTTGGGGAATTCCAGCGACTGCCGCGACTCCCAGGTTTCCAGAATGGGCGTGATCACATCCCAGGCTTCTTCTACCTGATCCGAGCGCATGAACAACGTCGCATCGCCCTGCATGGCATCCAGCAGCAGGGTTTCGTACGCTTCCGGAGCCGGCCCCTGGTTGGCATCGCCGTTGAAGTCGAATACCATTTCGGCCGGGGTCAGCGCCATTTCCAGCCCCGTCTTTTTGGCCATAATCCGCAGGCGGATATCCATCTGGGGCTGAATATTGATGCTCAGGCGGTTGGGTAGAATATTCTCCGACATCATGGTCGGGAAGGTCAGGTGCGGCACCGGGCGAAACTGAATGGTAATGGAGGAGCTCTTTTCCTGCATACGCTTGCCCGTACGGAGGTAGAAGGGTACCCCCTGCCAACGCCAGTTGTCGATGTAAAACTTAATGGCCGCGTAGGTTTCCGTACCGGATTTGGGATCTACGCCCTCCTCCTGCCGGTAGCCGGGTACCTGCTTGCCTTTCATCCAGCCCCCGCTACTACGCCATC
>CATMVR010000066.1 GCA_950075905.1 uncultured Persicitalea sp.
GGGTCGTCGTAGTCTACATCAATAAAGGTAGGCCGCGACTGCCCCTGCGCGTCCCGCGATGAAAAATAGATCCTCAAAAAATCATCGTGCTTGTAAGCAAACGGTACCTGCGCGTGCGAAACGCTATGCGGCAACGTGCCATCAGGCTTATATACTACTCCTTTTTTAATCCACATGTTGGTTTTAATTGTGAATGAGAGATTGAGTGATTGAGAGAGTGGTGTTGAGAAGTTTTTAATAAGTACAGCTCGTAATTTACTTTGAACCCTTCACTCAAAAACTCACTAACTAAAATTATTCTCTCAATCTCTCATTCAATCATTAGCTTTCTCCGCCCTAATCCGCCAATTATCTACAAAATCTTTGCCGGGTATGGGTAGGTCTATATCGATTTCGGGGGCCTTAGCGGTAACGGCATATTCCATTACATAAAAAGCGTTCCCGAAGATCCAGTGCAGCTTGAAGTTTTCTACGTTGGCGGGTACGTCCTCCAAAGGCACCTCGGCCCGGAAGAGCGGGTTGGCCTTCAACAGGGTCTGATAGGTAGGTTGCGCGCGCATCCAGGGTGCTACACTTTCGTCGCCCACTACTACCTTGCCGCCGGGGCGTACCACGCGGGTGAGTTCTTCAAAGGCTTTTTTGCGCTCGGAGAAGGTATTGATGCCGCCAAAATGAAACACGGCGTCAAACGTATCGTCGGCAAAGGGCAGGTAGGAGCCATTGCCCAGGAAGTAGTGTACATGCACGTCTTCTACGGCTAATTTATCCTGAGCCAGTTTGAGCATATTAGGCGACAGGTCCGAGAGAACCGCCGTGCCGCCGGGTTTGACTTTTTCAAGAATCAGGGCCGAATCTTTGCCGGTACCCGCACCCACTTCGAGGGCGGTCATGCCGGGTTTCAGCTCCATGAGGTCAATCATGAACTGGCGCGTAGCGGCTTCGTCGGAGTGGTTCAGGGTTTCGAACACCCACGATACTCCTCGGTCGTAGCGCAGGAATGCCTGATCGTACAAGTACTGCTCACGGGCGTCGCCGGGCAGTAATTCTTTGGGGTATAGCATATTAACTATGCCCGTGTCGCCAATTTCGTAGGTAACGCCGTCCTGGCTGACCAGGCTTTTGCCATCATCGGCCCTTTGCAGGGGAGTGTGGGTGATCGGACATACCAAGGCATTTAAAAAGTCCTGATGGGTCATTCTCTGGATTATTAGATTTTTTTGAGTCGCCCAAAATTAACCAATTTCTGCAAAGTACTTTCATGATCAGCCGCCTTCTTCGTAAGCGTTCCGTTTATCCGTTCTAACCTTTTGTTTCATTGGCTGGTTATGCGATAGTGCCTCCGGGGGCTCATTTTTTTTGATCAAAACTACCTAGCCATACATTTCTTTCTCCAAAATGTCACGTAAGTTGCTGAAATACAAAAACTACGATGTCCACTCGATCAGCTGCGCTACGCCCGATGGCCGTAAAAATGCCAACATTGCCAATTGGGTGATGCAGACGGCAATGGGTGGAAAAATGCTCTGCGTTGCTTTGTACAAAATTGATTACACGCTGGCCCTGGTCAAAGAAGCGGGTATACTGAATGTAAACCTGCTCGCCGAAGAGCAAACCCGCCTGATTGCGAAGCTGGGTCGAAAAAGCGGCCGCGACGTCGATAAGTTCAAGAATTTGCCCCACGCCCACGACGAGCGCGGCTGCCCCTACCTGACAGAGGCCATCGGCTACGTGCAGTGTAGCATAACGGGCTACGCCGACGCCGGCGACCACGAATTGGTGATCTGCGAAGTGCAAAAGCAGGTGGTGCTGCACCCTGATAAGCCGGTGATGACGCACCATTATTTGCGGGAGAAGAACCTGGTGCGGGGGTAGAGGTGAATACTCCGTAGCCTGAGAAACCATTTCCAGAATAGATTCCACATAGGTAACCCGCGACAAAGAGAGGCTAAAAATCATGTTTGATGTACTACTTTCTGATATTTTTTTTGTAACATGCAACGTTATAGGTTACGTTCGCGCTTATGATTAAAAGCATACGACATAAGGGGTTGCGATTATTTTATGAGGAAGAAGACTCCTCAAAGCTTAATCCGCGCCATATTGTCAAAATACGCAGTATCCTTACGCGTCTGGAATTTGCTACTTCGTTGGACGATATCAATTTACCGGGAGCACGTTTGCATCCTTTGACAGGAGATCTTAAAGGATTTTGGTCCTTGAAAGTAGATAAAAAATATCGGATCATCTTTCGGTTTGAGGATGGCAATGTAGAAGATGTTGATTATTTAGATTATCACTAGAAAGGAAAAATTATGATGAAACGTGGTATGCGCCCCACTCATCCGGGGGTACTTATTCGGGAAACAATTGAAGGACTAAGAGAAGAGACGGGACATCCCTATACGCTGGGGGAAATTGCCGAAGGGCTAGGCATAACCCGAAAAACCCTCTCGGCGATATTGAATGAGCGTCAGGGAATTAGCTCTGAAATGTCGGTACGCTTGTCTGAGGCATTTGGTACCTCAGCCCAGTTCTGGCTGAATGTACAACGCAATTATGATCTGTGGCACGCAGAGCGTTCGATACCTCGTGAAAAGATCAAACATTTCTGGCCTTTACCGGACGGAGATACACAATCTGCTTAATCAACCAGGAAATGAGAGTTGTAGAGAGTCTATTCATCTCTCTGGCCCCACCTACTCCGTTTCCTGCGATACTATTTCAAGTATAAACTCCACGTAGGTGCGCTCGTTGCGGAGGAGTCTTCACCGAAGAGTAAGCCAAAACATTTCTAACCTTACTTTTAATTTTTTAATTACTATTATAGTAGTATATTTAATATCATATAAGCTATAAGTACTACTATAATGTTATTTTTAACTCCCGGCGATATTCTTGACAAATTAGCTATGGGCCTGAAAAACTCTCGTGTTCGGGCGGGCCTCACGCAGGAAGAACTGGCATTGAAGGCCAATGTGAGTGTTTCGGTACTTCGTAAATTTGAGCAAACGGGGCGTATCTCTCTGGAATCATTCGTCAAGCTTGCTTTTACCGTAGGGTTTGAGGAGGAACTGGTGGGTCTGTTTGATTCCTCATCCACCAACAATCTGAGCATGGATGAACTTTTAAAGGCCAAAAAATCCAAAAAGCGAGTCAAACCCTTCAAGGCCAGAAAGGCACGATCATGAAGACGATCTACACTCCAACGGAAATACTTCAGGTCCGTCTCAATTTTGGTATCGCCCCCGCCATTCCGGTAGGCCGACTCGCCAGGGTGGAGGAAAGGATCTATTTTGAGTATGATCCCCAGTTTGTTTCCTCAGGATTGCAAATTTCACCTTACAAGCTTCCCCTAAGCAACAAAACAGTATCTTTTCCTCCCTCAGTCTTCGAGGGGCTGCCCGGTGTGTTCAACGATAGTCTGCCCGATGGCTGGGGCAAGTTGCTACTGGATAGAAAGCTTCGTTCGCTCAACATCTTGCCGGGTCAGTTTTCACCGCTTGACCGACTGGCCTATGTCGGAACAAACGGCATGGGCGCACTCACCTATCATCCCGACCATTCCGATGACACAACCCATGAGTCTCTCGACCTAGATACCCTTGCAGAACATTCAGAGAAGATATTGCAGGGTGCCAGCGGTGAGGTGCTGGAAGAACTCCTGAGGCTCAATGGCTCCTCCTCCGGAGCGCGGCCCAAAGTGTTGATTGGTTTCAGGGCCGGCACTTCCGAAATCGTACAGGGGGTGAGTACACTGCCCTCCGATTTTGAGCCCTGGCTGGTGAAGTTTGCCAATACGCTGGACGGAGCTGATGCCGGTGCCATTGAGTACGTTTATGGGCTCATGGCCCGCCAGGCGGGTTTAAAAGTACCGGACATGCATTTGTTTGAATGCAAATCCGGTCCGGGCTATTTTGCAACAAAACGGTTTGACTGGCTTTCTACGGGCGAAAAACTGCATACCCATACTGCCTGCGGGCTTCTGCATTCGGACTTCAGAATCCCTGCCCTGGACTACGAGGATCTAATAAAAGCTACCTTATGGCTGACCAAGGACATTCGGGAAGCCCGGATGATATTTCGCTACGCGGTGTTTAATGTGTTGTCGCACAACCGGGATGATCATTCCAAGAATTTCTCTTTTCTGATGGATCAGCAGGGAACGTGGTCGCTCGCTCCGGCTTACGACCTGACCTTTTCCAGCGGCCCCATGGGGCAGCAGAGCATGCTGGTAGCCGGGGAAGGCCAAAACCCCACTGCTACGTCATTGCTCTCGCTGGCAAAGCACGCTGACCTGAGTGCAAAAGACGCGCAGCAGATCATAAATGAAGTCAAAAGTGCCCTTAGCCAATGGCCCCTGCTCGCCAAAGAAAACGGGGTCAGTACCAGCAGGATTCAATTTATTAAAAAGGCTATTTTGAAGACTTGAATGGTAAAAGGCGAATGTTCGTATTGTACTTACTATGGCCTGATGGCTAGGCTGGTGACTTCGAAGTAAAACTATCCCACCTACTCCGTTTCCTGTGACACCATTTCCAGAATAGACTCCACGTAAGTACGCTCGTTGCTGAGGCGGGGTACCTTGTTTTGTCCGCCGAGTTTTTGGCGGCGCCCCATCCAGCTGTAAAAGGTACCGGGCGGTACGCAGTGGACGAGGGGTTGGAGCAGGGCAATGTCCTGAAAGCGCTTGGCGTCGTAGTCGGAGTTGACGCGCCGCAGGGTACTGTCCAGGGTAGCAAAGAAAGTTTCGCGGTCAGCGGGCTCTTTGGAAAACTCGATGATCCACTCGTGGCGTCCGCGGGTACCGTCGCCCATGTACACGGGTGCGGCGGTGAAGTCACTCACCAAAGCACCGGTCTGCTCGCTGGCTTCGGTGATGGCGGCTTCGGCATTTTCTACAATCAACTCTTCGCCAAAGGCATTGATGAAGTGCTTGGTACGGCCGCTGATTTTGATCCGGAAGGGGTACTTTGAGGTAAACTTGACGGTATCGCCGATAAGGTAGCGCCACAGCCCGGCGTTGGTGGACATGATGAGGGCGTAGTTTTTATCCAGCTCCACTTCGTCGAGCGTCAGCGTGTGCGGGTACGGATTGCCCAGTTCTTCCAACGGCATAAACTCGTAGAAAATACCGTAGTCGAGCATCAGCAGCATCTCGCCGGGCTTGGTCAGATCGTCCTGCAAGCCGATGAAGCCCTCGGAAGCATTGTAGGTTTCGAGGTAGGTGACCTGCCCGGACGGGAAGTACTTTTTGGTGAATAGCTCGCGGTAGGGATGAAACGCCACGGCCCCGTGCACAAATACCCCAAAGTCGGGCCATATGTCGAGCATGGATTTGGCACCTTTCTGCTCCATGATCCGGTCCAGCAATACGATGGTCCAGGTAGGTACGCCCAGGATACTCGTCACGTTTTCTTCGGAGCATATCTCGGCCATCCTGGCCAGTTTTTCCTCCCAGTTGTCCATCAGGGCTACCTCCAGCGGCGGCGTGCGCATAAACTCACCCCAGGCGGGGAGGTTCTGCATAATCACCGCCGATACGTCACCTACCTGTGTGGTAGGGTTGAAGGGGTTTTCGTGAATGGTACCCCCGATCGACAGGCCTTTGCCTTCAAATACCTGCGTGTCGGGGCGATTGGCTATGAGCAGTGTCATCATATCCTTACCGCCCATGTAGTGGCAGTCTTCCAGCGACTCGGGTGTGACGGGTACGTACTTGCTGCGGGCGTTGGTGGTACCCGATGACTTGGAAAACCACTCCACCGGCGTGGGCCAGAGTACGTTGGGTTCGCCTTTCAGCACGCGCTCTATGTAGGGGTACAAATCTTCGTAGGTAGAAACCGGTACCTGTTCCCGGAATTCCTGAACGGTTCGGATCTGACTGTAGTTGTAGCGTAGTCCCCACTCGGTGTAGCGGGCGGTTTCGATGAGTTCGGAAAAAGTATGCTGCTGAGTTTCCACCGGGTTAGCCATGAAGCCTTCTATCCGCTGCAGGCGGCGCTTTAGAAACCAAACCACCATATCATTGACCATTCCCATAACGTAGCTTCTTAAAGGGTAATTCGTTGACGACTAATTTAAAAAGCATGCTTTTTAAATACTTACTGCTTCTGCAAACTTACCAAAATATCAGTCCAATTGCAGATAGCGGTCGGGGTAGTCGGTGATGAGGCCGTCTACGCCCATGGCCTTTACCTCCCGCATGGCAGCCGGTTCGTTGACCGTCCAGGGAATCACCTGTATGCCTTTCTGGTGTAGTTGAGCCACTTTTTCGGACGAGAGTAATTTGTAGTAGGGGCTGTAAATGGCGGGAATAAAGCCCAGGTCTTCCAGATTTTTGTCAATGCTTTTCATGTTAGCTACCAGCGCCGCTAGCCTGACGGGCTTGTAGGTACCAGCTTTCATTTGGAAATTCCAGTATTTGAGGACGTCAAAATCAAAGCTTTGGAGCGTAACCCGTTCCAGGTATATATGCTTCTGGATGACGGCGTAGACCATGTCCGAAAAAGCGGCGGGCCGGGGTTGGGAGATGTCATACTCGGAGGCCTCGCTTTTGATTTCGATGTTGTAGGCCACCGGCGGGCGGTTATGGGTACGGCAGTAGGCTTCGGCTTTGGTCAGTACTTCGCTCAGCAGGGGTTTGTATGTTTTCTGTTTTTTTTGCTCAGGAAAGTCGGCGTTGCCCTTCGAGCCGATGTCGTAACGTTTGATCTCGGCGTAGGGCAGGGTGTACAGGTTGATTTTCTCGCCTTTGGCAATGGACGAGCCGTCGGGTTTGAGGCAGTAGCTAGCTAGAAAATACGGCTCGTGTGATACCACCACCTGACCGTCTTTGGAAATCACCACGTCCATCTCCAACGTAGTTACGCCCAATTCCAAGGCTTTTTCAAAAGCCGGCCAGGAGTTTTCGGGCATCAGGCCCCGGCAACCCCGGTGGCCCTGCAGGTCGAAGGGTACCTGGGTGTAGCTGGTAGAAAGCATGGCAAACAGCAGAAGGGGGAGAAAACTCAGAAATTTCATAAAAGGATGATCTCTATTTCGGATAACTGAACAGCTCGTCCAGGTCTACGCATAGCTCGGGGAATACCGTCGACCGGGCTAGTTTTGTGGCCGGCTGATGGGTGACGTAGCGTTCCTCTTCATTCAGCACGTACACCAGCACAAACTCATCGTTGGGTTCCACCAGCCAGTATTCCCGCACACCAGCTTCTTCGTAAAGTTCAAATTTGTCCTTCATTTCTCGCTTGGTATTGCCCGGAGAAAGAATTTCAACCACCAGGTCGGGCGCGCCGTTGCAGCCCTGCTCATCGAGTTTGGAGCCGTCGCAGACGAGGCAGAGGTCGGGCTGCACTACGGTAAAAATTTCCTTACTGGCTTTCAGGGATTTTTTTCGATTGTACAGCCGGACGTCAAACGGAGCAAAAAATAGTTGGCATGAATTGCCGGCAAAGGCTTGGCTCATTTGCAGATATAGCTTACCTGCAACCCGCTGATGCTTTACGTTGGGGGCCGGAGTCATGCGGAAGATTTTTCCGCGTAGTAACTCCACGCGCTCCTGAAACCGCCATTTGAGGTAGTCGGCGTAGGAGTACGTGCCGTTCAGGTCCAGTTGCGAAAAGTCGGTAATGGTATCCATCGTTTGCCCGTTGGTGAATAGTCAAATGTACAATATAAATCCATTTCAAAGAAAAAACCCGGTAAAGGAGGATCTGGGGCCTTCTACCGGATTTTGAAACAGAATGTATTGACGATCAGTGCCCCTACACCAAATGGCTCACCTTGGTAGGATTGGGGTTGACGACGTCAGACTCTACCAGGCCGTCGCGGAGCCGGATGATACGGTGGGCATACTGGGCGATGTCTTCTTCGTGGGTCACCATCACGATGGTGTTTCCCTTGCGGTGCAGCTGGTCAAAAAGGTCCATAATTTCGTAAGACGTCTTCGAATCCAGGTTTCCCGTGGGCTCATCGGCCAGCAGAATACTGGGGTCGTTGACCAGCGCCCGGGCCACGGCCACGCGCTGCCGCTGACCGCCGGAGAGCTCATTGGGCTTGTGCTTGCCGCGGTCGGCCAGGCCCACGTTGCTGAGGGCCTGCTGGGCTTTCTCGGTGCGGTCGGCTTTGTTGAGGCCTGAGTAAATCAGGGGCAGGGCCACGTTTTCGAGCGACGACATCCGGGGCAGCAGGTTGAAGGTCTGAAACACAAAGCCGATCTCCTTGTTCCGAACCTCGGCCAGCTCACTCTCGGTCATGTCACTGACATCCTTTCCGTTTAGCACGTAGCGGCCTTTGGTGGGCGTATCGAGGCAGCCAATGATATTCATTAGCGTAGACTTGCCCGAGCCAGAGGGGCCCATGAAGGCTACGTACTCCCCTTTATTGACCGAGATCGTGATAGATTTGAGCGCGTCAATCACTTCGCTTCCCATGATGTAGCGCTTCGATATATCCGTGGTTTCAATGATTTTCATGAGCAAAAATGGCAAAGCCAGAGGTTATAGTTAGTCTTTGTGTTCAGTTAATAAGTATTTCAACGGGGTACTATTTTGTTTACCAGCCCACATACTGCGGCGGAATTACGCCATTCAGGCGCAGGTACACAATAGCCTGGGCGCGGTGGTGCGTCAGGTGGTCGTTGAGCAGGGCGATGATCTGACGCCTGGTCATGGGCCCGGCAAAAAACTTGACTGGCTCATTGAGCCGCGCCGGATCAAACTTTTGCAAAGCCAGCGCGGCGTAATCCATCGAGCGCTCTACAATTTTCACAATATCGGCCTTCGTTGCGTCATGTAGTGCTTCCTTCCCGCTTAGGTCCTGCGGGGGCTTTTCATCGCTAAGGTAGCTCGAACTCAGCCAAACCATGTTGGCCGACAAGTGCGCCATTTGCTCGGCAAAAGACATTTCGCCCGCCACGGGTCGAAACCCATACTGCTCCGGGGGCATGGCTTCGGCCAGGGCCAGGGTGTAGGTTTTGGCATTGGCCCACTTTTTCTGCATTTCTGTCACATAGGCGGCGTCAGACTGAGCCCATGCCCCCAGCGAAAAAGTTCCAAGTAGTACAAGTAGCAAGTATCTCATCTAAAAAATCATTGAGGTGGAGAGGGAGAAGAGTTTAAAATCCTCACAATTTCCTCCCGTTCTTTCTCTTTTCCTAAAATTACCTTTTGCTGAAAATCAGTAAGCTGCGCCTGCAAGAGCGTATTTTCAACGCTATTCAAGTCATTGAAAAAAAACACCAGTCGCGTTTGGTTGCCGGCCGTGTCGGTGGCATATAGCGCGTAGGTAAGTACAAAAGCCGTTGAGCCCCCCTTGGCCCCCAGGTGCTGGTATTTTTGCCGGTTGCTGTCGAAAGCTTCCATGGGCCACTCCATGATGGATTCCAGCGTTTGCTGAGTGGTAGGGTCAAAGTACGTGCGGCTCTGAATTTTCTTCATAAGGCCGTTGTACTCACGCGCGGTACTTCCCGGCAGTCGGTCTGACCACACCCGCTGCACGGGGGCGCTCAGGTGCGCGAAGGTAAATTGCTCCTTGATGGTGGTATCTACTTTCAGCGCCTCAAAGTACTGTCCGGCTTTTTCTTTATAGAGCTTCATGCCCATCAGTTGGAGTCCCTTGGCCGAGTTTTCCTCCGAGCAGACATACAGCGCCGAAATAAACGGGTACAGCGAGTCGTGCCTGCTAAGCCCCAGCGCCGATAGGTTGGCGTTGATGGCCGGCAGTCCCAGCCGCCACATCAGGTACTCGGTGTTGGCGTTGCTGCTAAACCGGATCATGCCCCTGGCTACTTCCAGCAGGGGGACCTGTCCGTTTTGCGCCAGCTTATTTTCCTGCAGGTGCTTCAGCCAGGCCGGATGTGCCCCTCCGTCGGTATCAGCGATGTAAAAGCGGCTGATCTCACTGAGCGGTACGGGGGCGTCGGGTCTGATTTTGCCAGAAGATACCTGCTGCGAAAACTCAATGGCAATGATAATTTTGACCGTACTGGCCAGGGGCATCTTCTGGTCTGGATTGTGCGCAACAACTGTCGTATCGTTTCTGACCCAGTACAAGGCGCTTTTGCCGGGATTCTGGACAATAAAATTGGCAACGTAGTCTCCTTCTACATTGAAGTATTTGAAATAGGCATACGTGGCCAGGCCCGCAAAGGCCAGTACCACCACTCCCACAACTATACCTGCGATTTTCAAAACTTTCATAGAGGAAACAAGCAATTCAGCTAACTAAAAAATAGGGTCAGTAGCCCCACCAGAAACACAGCCATCACTACGAGGAACGATCTTTTGATAAAATACCCTTGCACATACAGACCCGCCATGATGACCACAGGGTGCAGGTAGGTATCGGTAATGGTACCGGCGCTGCTAATGAACCCCGTGGCCTCGTAGTTGGCCTCTTCTTCCTGGCCGGAAACCAGCCAACTGCCCCGGTAGCGTTTGCTGGGGTACTTCCACTGGTAGCGTTGCCCTTCGTGATGAATCACGGCTGAGCTGGGAAAAAAGCCAAAATCGATGGTACCCAACACCTTCTCTCCTTCTATATCGAGAATCTGGGTTGGACCTTTGCCGGTTTTCTCTTTTTCAAACCGCATCAGAAAGCCGTGGAGTTCACCGTAGCCTTTCCGGTTCCAGAAATTATTTTTCAGGATGCCTACAATCTGTTTTTCCCGAAAAAGGCGGTACTCGCGGCCTATTCCCAGGGTTTGCCAGCGTATTGTCATGAGTAAGGGTGATAATGTTCAAAAATAAGGCATCACCGAAACTCTTCCCGTTGTTTTTCTATGAGTGCCCGCATGGGCTGATAGCGCTCCAAAAACAACTGATAGTCGGTCTCGGCAGCCAGTTGCTGTACTTTGGCTTCGGCTTCCTCAGCCTGGGCCAGTAGTCCTTGTTGAACACTCAGCAGCGCGTATTGTTCCCACAATTGGGGTGAAGTCTCGTTGAAACGCAGCGCGTCGATTACGATTTGGTACGCCTGGTCGAGGCGTTTTTGCCCGGTCAGGTAGGCTGACGCGGTAGCCACAATGCGCCCGTGAAACGGATTGGCCCTTACCGCTTTGAGGTACGCTTCGACGGAGGGGTTGGCCTGCGCCGCCCGCAGCAGCGAATCGCCAAGCACTGGCGGCCGGTACCCCGACGCCAGCGTACGGCGCAGGGATGGTATGGCGGCGGCGGCACCCTGCTCGGATAGCCGCTCAAGCACTACCCCGGCTATGGCTTGCTCGCCCATAAAACTATGCGCCAGTACCTGCCCGATGATTCCTTCGGGACCCTCTACCTGGCCAAACTGTTCGAGAGCCTGATCGTAAAGTCCGAGCTGCAGGAGCCAATGCCCCAGTACCTTCCGGTACATAGCTACTTTCTCCCCCTCCTCTTCCACGAGCGCCTGCATGATTTCGAGCGCCCTTACCTTACTGCCCACATAAAACTCGGGGTACAGCGAGGCCAGCAGTAGCTCGTCGGCCAGCAGTGGGTTGGTATTGGCCAGTTTGGGAATCAGCCGGATTGGCAGGCTGTCGTGCCGGGCCTGGTTCAGGGCGTAGTTGACCAGGTAGGCCAGCCCCGATACATTCAGGAGGGAGTCTTTCCGAATCACTTTGGACTCAAATTCCCGGGGCTCAAAATTTTTCCGGAGGTTTTGCACGGCCAGCCAGTTGGCCTGCCACGAGGGGTAGGTATTCTTGTCTACCTCATTGGCAAGGGAGTCCAGCAGGGCCGGGTCGGCGCTTTTGGCCCAGATGGCCAGCAGGTTGGTGGCGGGTACTTCGTCGCGGTTTCGGGTACGCTGGGCGCGATCGAGGTAGTAGTAGGCCGAGTCGGCTACCTGTGTGCGGTAGTACAGCATTCCCAGGTTGTTGAGAAGCTCGCCGCTGTCGGGCAGGCGCCGGATACCCTCCTGCAAGCTGTATACCGCATCGAAAAACAGATTTTCCTGGGCCAGCACGTTGCCCAGTCCTACGTAGGCCTGGGCGGAGGGGTTTTTCAGCGTAGCCTGTCTGAAATAGTAGGCCGCGGCGGTTTTATCGTCCTGCCGCAGGGCCAGCGACGCCAGGGCGTAGTTGGACTTATGGTTTTGAAACTCCTGCTGCAAGGCCATTTTGTAGTACTGCTCTGCCAGCGCGTACTCCCGCGTGCGGGTATACAGGTCACCCAGCCCGTTGAAATACCCCGCCACGCTTTGGTAAATAGGCAGCAACTCCTGCGTCGAAACCAGAAAAACGACTCCAGCGAAGCCCAGCAGGCGGGTTTGGGTAAGGCCAAATTTCAGCGGCTTATAGATCACCTTATGCACCGCCAGCCCCTGTTGGAATAAGGGATAGAAATTGGCGATTAGGTAGAATAGGAAGAGAAGGCCCATGGCCAGCTGTCCCTCCACTACCATGTCTTCCAGTACTTCCAGGAGGGGGTCATTGGCAGTGGCGGCTGCGTAGCCGCCAAATGCCAGGGTAATGCTAAACAGACCGGTATATAGCCAGAAGCCCATGGCGCGAAACGAGACGTCAGACAGCGCGGCCATGCGCTTGCGGAAGCCCCAGATACCCAGCAAGCCGGCCGCAAGTCCCAGCAGCACCGGGTTGACCACAAAGAGATTGAGGTCGAGGCGCTGGGTGTTTTTCAGGAATAGCAGCAGCAGAATGAGCAGGTAGAAGGTACTGATGACCATAAACTGCGCAAAAGACGACTTGCCGGTTTTGCCACTCGTGCTGAGCCACACCAGGCCGGCCATGATCTCCGTAGCCGACAAAAGCAAAAATCCAACCGAAAGCAGCAACCACAGCGGCAGACTGAATACCGCGGCGGTGAGCAGCGGCTGGGCCACCGGCGAGGCCGTAT
>CATMVR010000067.1 GCA_950075905.1 uncultured Persicitalea sp.
GCTGCCCCAGGCGCACGAGGCCGCGCGGCGCGGCGAATGGGCGATGCTGTCGGCGCTGGCCGATCAGTCCGGCGCCGACCACCCCGACCTGATGGTCGAAATTCTTTCGCCGGGAAATGCCGCCCGGGAGATGAAGACTAAGAAAAGCCTATACGCCGAATCGGGCGTTCGGGAGTACTGGATCATCAGCCCGGCATACGAAACTATAACGCGATACAACCTCGAAACCGATGAAGATTTTGGCAGGCCGCTGATTTTTGTCCGTGATGAAATCATGCCTTCCCTTATTTTCCCGGACCTGCAACTTAACCTGAATGAGGTATTTCCGCATGAAGACGATACAAACGAGCCATCTCAGTTTTTCGAAGAGCATTTATAGAAGGCCATTCCCGCCAGATCAGGAAAGTGCTGTTCAGCTTTCAAAGGTATTGCTGGCGAGCTTAGTTCTCCATTGGGTTATTATGTCGGCATTGCTTCCCTGCTGGGTTTCTTGATCCATTTTCCGTAAAATCTGGTTGAGGCGAGACACGTATTCCGCAAAGATTTTATGCATTTTTTTCTCATAAGCCCCGTTAATTCTTTTGGAGTTGATGTGCGCTTCCAACTGCTTTGCTACCGAATGGGCAATATCGTATTGCAATTGGCAGTAGCCCAGCAGTTGCTCACTTTTCGCCTCCTTATAGATCCAGTTGTCGATAGTATTCGTAATACCATAGGTTTCAAACGTAGTTGCACCCGTCCACACATTGGTTTTTATCGTTTTCATCTGGATGGAGGTGCTGAAAAAGAAGGGACGTGAAGTGTCTTTTTTTGATTCTATTTCCCTGAAATCCTGCCACTCTACTTTGTTTCTGGCGGGGTAGGTCACAAGGTTTTCATTCTGCGCCTGGGCCAGAAATGCCAGCAGACAAAGTGAGAGCAGGAGGATATATTTTCTCATGGAGCGAGTATAAAGGATTTCTCCAAAAATAGACAGTGTTATTGATTTTGCAAATTAATTTTTCATCAATCCAGCAGCGCCAGCACATCCTCCCTGGACAGCGATTTAAGGAAGCCCTCCTCGTTGGAAATCAGATCGTCGGCCATTGTTTTATAGAGTAAATAGTAGTGTTTACTCATTCGTAGGGTCGTTAAAGTGGTGATGGGAATTGCCAGATTCTGCGAACTAAGGTGTATTATCATGATTAATTTCCAGAAGAATAGCCTGAACCGCTACTTTGAGGTTTGGAATATCGTGGACAATTATCTGCCAAACCAGTTGATTGTCAACACCAAAGTATTCATGAACCAGTACGTTCCTGAGTCCAACGATCTGCCGCCATTGGATATCACTGAATCTGTTTTTAGTGTCAGTAGAAATTTGATTTGCCGCCTCTCCAATAATCTCGATCTGCTTGATTGAAGCGTACCGCATCATTGAGTTTTCCATAAAGGAATCAAGGGAAACGTGGGAGGTATACTTTTCGATTTCAGCGATGGATTCCAGGATGTGCAGCAATCGCTGTTTATCGCTGAGGCGACCTTTCATAAATCAGTTTCTTTTCATTGTTTATGAAAGGACGAATATGTTTGGATACCGCCTGGCTGGATACCAGATCAATTTTTCGGTGAAGTATTTCTTCCAGATCAAACTTCATAGTGACGAATCCCAGTCCAATATGTTTTGAATAGTCGAGCTCAACCAAAAGATCTACGTCGCTCTGCTCAGATGCCTGTCCGCGTGAGTACGAGCCGAACAGAAAGGCCCTGACCACAGGCTTGTCCTTAAAGTAGGCGCGAATGCTTTGTATGTCATCGGTGGATAGCCTCATGATACAATCTCGCTTGACGATTGGTAAAAAGACAGGGATGATTTATCAGCAATAATTTTCAGAAATATACGAAAAAAATCAATCCAACAGCGCCAGCACATCCTCCCTTGACAGCGATTTCAGGAAGCCTTCCTCGTTGGAAATAAGGTCGTCGGCCAGTTGGCGCTTGGACTGCTGCAGGGCCAGGATTTTTTCCTCCACCGTATTTTTGGTAATGAACTTGTAGGTAAATACCGTGCGGTGCTGACCGATGCGGTGGGCGCGGTCGATGGCCTGGGCTTCGATGGCGGGGTTCCACCACGGATCCAGGATGAAGACATAGTCGGCGGCAGTAAGGTTGAGCCCCACGCCTCCGGCTTTGAGCGAAATCAGAAACAGTTTCAAATCAGGGTCGTTCTGAAAAGACTCTACCTGCGCCTGCCGGTCGCGGGTAGACCCGTCCAGGTAAGCATAGCGTATATTCTGTTTGTCGAGGCAGGCACGAAATAGGTCGAGGTGCTTCACAAACTGACTGAATACCAATATTTTGTGGTTTTCACTGATGACAGTTTCCAGCTTATGCATCACGTCCTGAAACTTGCCGGAATCGCCCTCGTACCCCTCATCGACCAGCCGGGGGTGGTTGGCCATTTGCCGTAGGCGGGTTAGTCCCTGCAGCACCACCATCTGCGAGCGCGACATACCTTCTGTATCAATGTGTTGCAATATCAGGTTACGGTAGTACGACTTGGCCTCTTCGTAGGTTTTTTCCTGATCCTCGCTCATCTCACAGTACTGTACACTCTCGACTTTTTCGGGTAAGTCGGTAGCTACCTGCGACTTGTGACGGCGCAGAATAAATGGTTTGATGTGGTGATACAGGCGCTGGGTTTTTTCCTCATCGTTTTTCTTTTCAATCGGAATCTGGTATTCTTTCCGAAAAAAAGCCTGCCCGCCCAGCAGACCCGGATTGATGAACGACATCTGCGACCACAGGTCCATGGTGCTGTTTTCCAGGGGTGTTCCTGTGAGGATGAGCCGGTGCGCCGAGTGCAGCTTCATGACAGCCCGGGTAATGTTGGATACCGGGTTTTTGATGGCCTGCGATTCGTCCAGAATCACGTAGTTGAACCGGAACGTTTTGAGCAGGTCCACGTCAAGTCGCACAATGCCGTAGGAGGTCAGGATAAGGTCATAGTCGGTAAACTGCTCCGTATTTTTGTCGCGGTAGGTGCCCGTGTATTGAAACACGCGCAGATCGGGGGTAAAGCGTTTAGCTTCCAGTGCCCAGTTGTACAGCAGCGACGTTGGCATTACGAGCAGGGAGGGGGCCGTCGCCCCCGTTTCTTTTTCGGATTGCAGCAATGCCAGGGTCTGAATAGTCTTCCCCAGACCCATATCATCGGCCAGACATCCGCCAAAACGGTACTGATTCAAAAACCGTAGCCAGTCGTAGCCCGCTTTCTGGTACCGGCGCAGCTCGCCCCGAAAACTAACGGGAGGAGCATACGTCTCGATTTCCTGAAAATCGCGCAGGCCTTCCAGCCGCCGGCTGAGGACCGTCGTTGCCAGGCTTTCGCGCTCCAGCTCCTGCACCAGCATGAGATGATGTTTTTTTAGCCGCAGGCCCTCGTGGTCTTCGTGGGCTTCCACAAAGGAAAAGAGCTCGGAGTACCGGGTAAACCACCATTCGGGGATGACTGCCACCTCGCCGCTGGGCAGTACAAACTCCTTCTTATTGTGAAGAATATACCGGCGTAGCTTGATGAACGGAATCTCAAATTCGCCGAAGCGCACCCGCGCGTGAATATCAAACCAGTCGCGGCCTTCGGTAATGGATACATCCAGGGACGAGTAACCCAGGAAATAACGTTTGGGATTTTCGGCATTTTGCCGCACTTCGATGCCGTTCTCCTGCAAGGCATCGAGCTGCTGCTGCAACCACTCAAAGGCTTTGGCTTTCGGAAAAACCATCCGGCCCTTGCGGAGATCCATGCCCAGCTCCCGCAGCTGATGAATGCGTTGGCGTTCGAGGGCGAGGTCGCGTTTTACTTTGTGAAAAATATAGTCGTCGCCTTTTTTTTCCAGGCTAACGTTTGAGGCATTGGCAAAGCTATCGAAATGAAAGGAAAACTGTCCGTACTGAAAAGACAGATCAAAAACCACTTCGCTATCCTCGGGGATTTCTTCTTCCAAAACCGTGTCATCGTCCCCAAACAGCAGGGGTACCTTGCTGCTCTTCTCGTACTTTTCGGAAATTGTGATCACCGGCTTGGGGGAAAGTACCTCCCCGCGAATCTCAAATCCTTTCGAAACGACATCGTAGGAGGCAATGAGCGGGGCTACGAATTTCCGGTAGTACTGATCTTCCACGTTTCGCGGAATGACGATAAACTTCTTGTTCAGGAACGGGCGGAGTTTTTTGCCGTCTACCTCTCCCTCAAACTGGTAGAGCCCCTCGTTGACAACCAGCCACGCGGGTTCGTCGCAGATGACCATACCGCCGGAGTACTGAAAATCGAGCTTCTGGCCGGCGTATAATATGGTCGGAAAATAGTGGGTATTATCGTCATTGCGCATGAAGTAAAACCGGATCCTGGCTTTTTCGGGCATGAGCGAAACGCGTTTCCAGGTAGGGTCGCCGTCGCTGCTCATAATAAAGACCTTCTTGCCACTCAGCTTTTCCAGAATACGCGCCTTACTTTGCTCCAGGTAGCCGGCTATGGCTTCCTGAATCAGCTTATCGCCCTTTTGGCGGTCGTATACTTTCAGAAAAAAATCAACCGGACTAAGTTTTCGGTTGTTGAACTTGCGCAAAATGACATCCTGCTGTATATCGTCAATCATCTTGACAAGTTCAAAATCAGCTTCGTCCAGCCCGGCGGCAAACTCCTGAACATTCTTGGCAGATATGTTTTGGTTGAGCAGGGTAAGTTCTCCCCGGCTGTCGAGTTGTACTACGAAGGACTCAAAGAGATAGCCCAGGTACTCGTGCTGTAAGAGCGAGTAAATAATTTGGTAGGGTTCGGCGGTAGATACCTTCATACGGTGTAAATAAACTCAAAATTCCAGATCGATTATCCGAAGAGGGCGCTGCTAGTGTTACCTTGGAATTCGATGAGGAATACTTGTGGAGGCAGGTCCCGTTTTCAAAAAAACGATACCAAATATACGGTTTCAAAGGGCAAAAACAAACTAAGAAAGGTGCCTTTTGGCCGATTTTAGGGGCTTTTTTCAAAACAATTCAGAGAATGAATACCTTAGCCACTGGGAATACTTGCGGCGTAGTCACTTATCCCGGCCTGAATGGCAGTAGAAAGAAACGGTCGAACCGGCCGGATGACTTACGCCTGTTGGTTCGACCGTTGCGTTTGCTTCTCCTCGGGACGACCTATTGCTTTTGGGCTTCCCGCATGGCTTTGAACTCTGAGCCCTCCTTCCATTTAGGCCAGGATTCTTCGAAGGCCAGGCGCTTGCCTACCTGGAAAAGGAGCTTCAATTCGCTGATGGCTCCCTGCATAGTCCAGGTGGCCGGGTCGTACTCATCGGAAGGCTTGTGGTAGCTTTTTTCGGTGTACTCGTCCTGAATCTTCTGTCCGTACTCTTTTCCTTTGCCCACCACATCGGTGCCGGATTCGAGGTAGAGGGCAGGTACGCCTATCTTTGCAAAATTAAAGTGGTCGGAGCGGTAGTAGTAGCCCGCTTCGGGGTGGCTGACGGGTGAAATATATCCCCCCTCTTTCTCGATGATCTCCCGGACATAGTCTTCCAGTTCCGACTGCCCTTCGCCGACCAGCACCATATCTTTAGTCGGCTCGAAGCGGTTCAGGCCGTCCATATTGATGTTGGCAACCGTATTTTTGGGAGCATAAATCGGATTCTGGGCGTAGTAAGCCGATCCCCACAGTCCCTGTTCCTCGGCCGTGACGGCCAGAAAAACCACCGTACGTTCCGGCTTGGCTGATAGGCTTTTGAATGCCCGGGCCAGTTCCAGTAGCCCGGCCGTGCCGGTGGCGTTGTCGAGGGCGCCGTTGTATATGGAGTCGCCGGTGGCGTCGGGCGTGCCAATGCCCAGGTGGTCCCAGTGGGCGGTATAGATGATCACTTCCTCCGGGCGTTCGGTACCAGTTATTTTGCCAATCACGTTATACGTTTTATCGTAGGTTGTTTTTACCTGCATACTGGTACTGAGTGTAATGCCCAGGGGTAGGGCTTCAAAACCCCGCTGATTGGCTTTTACGAACAGGTCGGCGCTCTGACCGGCGGCCTGCAGCAGATTGGTGGCTACCGACTCGGGCAACCAGCCTATCACGTCGCAGTTGGGGATATCCTTACCCCTGGTGTCGAGTTGCAGGCGGGAGGTATTGAAGTTGTTTTGCTGCACGGCAAACGGATAACCCGCGGCCTCGGTACGGTGTACAATCAGGCAGCCCTTGGCACCCTGCCGGGCGGCTTCTTCAAACTTGTAAGTCCAGCGGCCGTAGTAGGTCATTTCCCTGCCTTTGAACAGGGTAGTGTCGCCTACCCAAAAACCGGGGTCATTGACCATTACCATCACTACCTTGCCTTTTACGTCAATTCCCTCATAGTCGTTCCAGTTGTACTCAGGGGCTACCACTCCGTAGCCGGCAAAAACCACCTCGGAGTTGTTCAGCGTAATAGTGGGTTCGGTACGGTCGGTCCAGATCACGTAATCATCGAAGGCCTGCAAGGTCATCGGGCCTTTGGGCGTAGATACCTGCATGGTAGGGGCGGCGGTTGCTTCAATATTCACCATAGGTACCTCCTGCAAAAAACTGTCGCCATTGCCTGGTTCCAGGCCGGCGGCTTTGAACTGCTGCTGCAGGTAGGCCACGGTTTTGGTTTCGCCCTCGGTAAAAGGCATCCGGCCCATAAATTCGTCGGAAGCCAGCACGGCCACATGCTTTTTGAGGCTATCGGCGCTGAATGACGCCAGACCTGCTTCATAATCTACCACACTTTCCTGGGTGGTACAGGCTGCCAGAAGAAGGAGTGAATAAAGGAAAATGCGTCTGAATAGAGAATTCATAAAGCTGATATCAGATATAAAAGTAAAAGGGATAAAGTACAGGGTTTGTCGGTGAAAGATACTGAAAAATCCCAAATATATCCCTTTTACCCAGGTCAGCTTACCGGAAGTTCCCCCCATTCCAGACGCGTAAGCCCCGTTTGGGCCGGGCCGGTGAGCAGGCTGCCATCCACAGCATAGCGGGCACCGTGGCAGGGGCAGTCCCACGATTTTTCGCCGCTGTTCCAGTTCACGATGCATTTGGCGTGCGGACATACCGGATCGAGTGCATACACCCGGCTGTTTTCGTCTTTATACAATGCCAGGGAGGTACCTTCCCACTTTACGGTTTTGGCTTCACCGGGGGCCAACTCGGCCAGTTCGGTAATTTTTTCGTAGCTAAACCGCTTTCCGATAAACATGCTGACCACATCGGCGTTTTCTTTTACAAAATTGGCAAAAGACGCTACGGGTTTAATGCGGGCTGGTGAGAATACCTCCTCGTAGGGAGAAGACCGGCCCATGAGCATATCGCAAAGCACCAGGGCGGTTACGGTACCGTAGGTCACGCCGTTGCCACCAAAGCCGGTACCCACATATACGCCTTCCTGCCCAGGAAAAGAACCAATATACGGCAGCCCATCCACCGACTCGTAGTACTGCGACGACCATTTATAAGCAAAAGTATCGACCTTGAAATAGGTTCGCTGGTAGGCTTCCAGCTCGGAAAAAATATGCGCCGTATTATCCTCATGGCCGGTTTTGTGGTCAAATCCACCGGCTATCACGTAGCGTTGGCCGTCTGATTCCTGGGTACGGAAGTAATTGTAAATCTCTTTCATATCGTAGGCCAGGCCCGATGGGTAATTACCATCTTTCAGCGTAAAGGCCGTAGCATAGCTGCGGTAGGGAGCCAGACGAAAGTTGAAAATGGAAATTCCCGGCGGCTGATGAGTAGCGTATACTACCTGACGTGCCCGGATATCGCCGGTTGTGGTAGTAGCCCGGATGGGGTCGTCGTGCTTCAGATTCTGCACCAGGCAGTGCTGCACGATCACTCCGCCCGCCTTTTCGAAGGCTTCTGCCAGCCCGCGCAGGTAATTGCTGGCGTGAATTTGTCCCTGCCCGCCAAACTGATAGGCTTTTTTGAAGGGAATGGGAACTGGTATGGAATTGGCAGCTTCCACGATCAGGCCCGCCCGGCGCGATGCCTCATACACCTCATCCAGTTCTGACACCTCCTGCTCTTCCTGGGCGTACAGCCATGCCGACTGGTACGAAAAGCCAGCGTCGATCTGATACTTTTTGGTTAGACTCTCCACCAGGGCAATGGCCCCGGCCGTAGCCCTTGCCACCTGTTGGGCTGCCTGCTTTCCAAAGTTGTTTTCAATGGTTGGATACGTGGCGTCCACGAGCGTATTTAGATGGGAGGTGGTGCCTCCGCTCGTACCAAAACCCAGGGTATGGGCTTCGGCTACCAGACATTTTTTCCCCTCCTGCTGTAAAAGCAGTGCCGTTGTAAGACCGGTGATTCCTCCCCCGACAATAAGTACATCATATACCGTTTCTTTATTCCAATCATTGGAAGGCTGATAGTCAGGCCGGTTGGCTTGCCATAGGCTGGGGCGTGCGCCATCTCTGTTCATAGAAGTAGTGTTTGTGTAGAAATTTCCTTTTATATTTTCGGGTGTAGCCCCAGGGCAACAGTTCTATTTATGAGGGCAAAAATCTATGCCATTTCCAGAAAATTTATTTTGATTTCCGCAGAGTATCTCATCTGCCCGGCTATTTTCCTCTGCGAAAGGAAAGTATCCAAATGGGGCATCTGTATAAAGGCCTGATGTAAAGTGACAGAATGACCGGAAGCGGAAAATGGACTCGCAATGGCATAATTATTTGGACTATCCCGATACAGTTGGAATCAGCAATAGAGGTGAATGGTACGTGTTAGAAAGGACAATTTTTACTTATAAAATGCACCAATCCCAGCAAAATGCATATGTATTTTGCTGGGATTGGTCTTTTTTATGGGGTGGTATATTTGATTAGTTATATAATATAATTAATAAAATCAATTTTGGTTAACAAGCCCGGCCGAACTGGAAAAACTCTTGCTGTAATTTTATAACCAGAAAATTGAAAAGCATTTATGAATGAATTCTTTGAAGGTCTCAACTACGAGGAAGTGCTCGCAAGAGTCTACTACAAAAACACGGTTCAGGACTACCTGATTGTACTGGGGAGCACGTTATTGGGCATTCTTCTGATCAGGTTTTTTAAAAATCATATTTTAAAAAAGGTAAAATCCTGGACTGGAAAGTCAAAAACACTGGTTGATAATTTTTTGGTACAGAGTATGGAGCGGTACGGCGTCCCTGCTCTGTACATAGGGGTAGCTTACGTAAGCATCAACTATCTAAACCTATCCGCCGGTGCCAATCGCATCTTCCGTTACATCATCACCCTGCTCCTTACTTTTCTGGTGTTACGGATCCTGTCTTCGGTTATTCTGATGGTATTGCAGTCGTATGTCAGCAAGAAAGAGCGGGGGGCTGAGCGGGTGAAAGAATTGGGCGGGCTCATGCTCGTAATCAATTTTGTGATCTGGGCCGTGGGGCTGCTGTTTCTTTTTGACAACATGGGCTTTAATGTCACAGCGGCCCTGGCCGGTCTTGGCATTGGCGGTGTGGCCATTGCCCTGGCGTCGCAGAATATCCTGGGCGATTTGTTCAATTACTTCGTCATTTTCTTTGATAAGCCCTTTGAGACCGGTGATTTTATCATAGTAGACGATAAAATGGGGGTGGTAGATTACATTGGGGTGAAGTCTACGCAGGTGAAGAGCCTGTCGGGTGAGCAGCTCATATTTTCCAATAGCGACCTGACTACCTCCCGGATTCACAACTACAAGCGTATGCAGCGACGGCGCATTGTGTTCAAACTGGGGCTGGTGTACGAAACCTCCCTTGAACAATTGAAACAGGTGCCGGTGCTGTTGAAAGAGATCATCGACCGGCAACGGATGGTAGAGTTCGACCGGGCGCACTTTGCCTCCTATGGAGCATACAGCCTTGACTTCGAGGTCGTGTATTACGTGCTTTCCAGCGATTACAACAACTACATGGACGTGCAGCAGCAGATCAATTTTACCATTTTTGAAGAATTTGAGAACCGGGGTATCGAATTTGCCTTCCCGACGCAGTCTTTGATTATGAAGGGTCAGAACCAGGAAACCTTCCGGGAAAACGCATACCGGGAGGAAAGGGAACATGTCAATGGTTAAATAGGCAGGAGTGAACGCTTTTCCTGGTATAGTGCGGCCAAACCAGCCGTTTGTCTGAATCAAATACCAGCTTACCTATGAGAAAATTGACATTGTTGTTTCTAGGCCATTTACTCGCAATGCCCGTAATATTCGCCCAGTCGGGTTATCAGATGCCACCTCTACAAGTCAAAACGGCCAACGGCATACTTGAAGGCGTCGACGAGTCGGGTATCCGGGCCTTTCGGGGCGTCCCCTTTGCCCAGCCGCCCGTGGGTGACCTGCGCTGGCGCGAGCCGCAGCCGGTCAAAAACTGGACCGGCGTGCGCAAGGCGCACAACTTCGGCCCCCGGGCCATGAAGTTGCCGCTGTTTGGCGATATGGGTTTCCGATCCGACGGCATCAGTGAAGATTGCCTGTACCTCAACGTGTGGACTCCCGCGAAAGCCGCTACCGACAAACTTCCCGTCATGGTCTACTTCTATGGCGGTGGCCTGATGGCCGGCGACGGCTCCGAGCCCCGTTACGATGGCGAAAGTATGGCCCGCCAGGGTATTGTGACCGTAACGGTCAACTACCGTCTGACGATTTTTGGCTTCTTTTCACACCCAGAGCTGAGCAAAGAATCGCCGCACAAGGCTTCGGGCAATTATGGGTTTTTGGATCAATATGCAGCTTTGCAGTGGGTACAGAAAAATATTGCGGCCTTCGGCGGCGACCCCACGAAGGTAACCATCGCCGGTGAATCGGCCGGTTCCTTCTCGGTTAGCGCGCAGATGGCCTCCCCATTATCAAAAAACCTGATTGCCGGGGCCATCGGGGAAAGTGGCTCGCTGCTGGGCTTTCGGCAGATTCCTACTCTAACGGAAGCGGAGAAGATGGGGCTGGAATTTGCCAGGACGGTGGGAGCCAACTCGCTGGCCGAGCTACGTGCTATGCCGGCCCAGCAATCGCTTGAAGCTACCACCAAGCCAGGAGTGCCACGTTTTTCGGCCAATATAGATGGATACTTTTTCCCAAAATCCCCCACAGAAATATACGAAGCTGGGCAACAGGCGAAGGTACCTCTAATGGCTGGGTGGAACTCGCAGGAAAGCGGGTATCAGGGCATCATGGGAAAAGAAGCGCTCACCAAAGAAAACTACGAAAAGGCCGTACGTAAAATGTACGGCAATGATGCCGAAAAGGTGCTAAAAGCCTATAATCCGGCTACGGACGCTGACGTAGAGCAGGTTGTTACCGATTTGGCTGGTGACCGTTTCATTGGGTTTAGTACCTGGAAGTGGTCTGACTTGCATAGCCAAACGAGCGGGAAGCCGGTATACCGGTATTTCTACGAGCGCCCACGGCCCCAGATGCGGACCGAAATGGGTAACGTGGAGGCAGGACTCGCCGGAGGAGTGGTGAAGAAAGAGGGCAGTGCACCCCGGCCTCCGGCACCCAAAGGCGCCGTCCACTCGGCTGAGATCGAATACGCACTTGGCAACCTGCCCACCAACCGGGTGTACGACTGGCAGCCCGCCGACTACAAGGTATCGGAAATCATGCAGCTGTTTTTTGCGAACTTTATCAAAACAGGAAACCCCAACGGCCTGGGTGTACCCTACTGGCCCGCCGTAAAAAGCGGTGGACCGGCTTCGGTGATGCATATTGATGTGCAGACCCGCGCCGAAACCGAAAAGCACCGGGACCGGTACCAGGTCATGGAGTCCTTTCTGAAATAAGGCGGCTGAACTGCGCTACTTTTAAAGAGCGGGGGCCGGTATCTAAACGTGGATGCCGGCCCCCGCTCTTTTTTGAAGGTACTTTCAGGAAACGGCTGGCTGCTCCTGAGGCTCTTTGGACTTGGGAGTCATGGACTCACTTCCCCCCAGAAGCAGAATCAAGACTTCACCACCCTCCACTTTATCGGCCACAAGTCGCAGAATGGCCGCAAAAGGAATGAAGAGAATCATCCCCGAAGCACCCCACAAAATGCCCCCCGCTACGATGATAACCAGCGTGGCCAGGGTGTTAAGATTGACCCGATGGCTCACCGCCCACGGAAAAATCAGGTTGGCTTCCAGATACTGCACAATGGCATAGATACCCACTACACCCAGGGGTTGCCAGAGGGAGTCGTACAGGCTCCACGATACCGCAATGGGCAGGAGGGAAGCGATCATGATGCCCACGTAGGGTATAAACGTTAGAATAGAGGCGATAAAACCAAACAGCAGCGCATTGGGAATACCCAGCAGCAGCAGTCCCAGGCTGTTGAGCACACCCACGATGAGGTACACGGTGAGCATCCCTTTGATGAACTCGACGTACGACTGCACCGCCTCCCGCATGATGCCCTGCATCTGGGGCCGCATACGCTCGGGCATCAGCAGGGTAAGCGCCCGGGCAAACTGAGTCCGGTAGTACAGAATCAGAAATGTATAAATGGGAATAAGCAGCAGATTGACCACTGACGTCACCGATTGCGTAAGGGCGCTGCCTACCATCCCGAAGAGAGAACCTACCGAATTTTCCAGCGCCTGGTTGAGCCACTGTTTGCCCTGCACTTTGCTGATATGCAGGTCTTGTTCAAGATAGTCGAGGAGCTGAGCAAAGCTACGAATGAGCTTGACTTGCAACCCGGGCCATAGCTCCTGCAAGGTAATGATCTGGCGAACCAGGAGAAGGACAATGAGCCCCAGCAAGACGGAAAGTAATAACAGGGCGAGCAGAA
>CATMVR010000068.1 GCA_950075905.1 uncultured Persicitalea sp.
GCATCTCAAATCCCAATATCACTATATTCAATTTCATGTCAGGTATTTTTACGATTTCACCCGGTAGCTTTTTACGCCACCGGTTAGTACTGATAAGCCTTTTGCCCGCCATTTCGCTGTTTTTTTTGAATATGTCTGGTGCCTACGCCCAGAAGGCAGAGATCAGGGGGCGTATTGTGGACAGTCAGTCCAATGCCCCGCTGAGTTTTGCTAGTATCCGTATTTTTAAAGCTAACACAGACCCCAAAGACCAGGGATCTCTGGTGACGGGTGGCGTAGCCGACGAAACCGGAAATATCATCATTCCGACAACTTCCGGTAGTTATTTTGCCCTCGTAGAATTCATGGGCTATACAACCCTGACAACTCCGGTTTTTACGCTAGGTAAAGAATACAATCGCCACGACCTGGGGACGATTAAACTCGTGGCCGCTACCAGCACGCTCGACGAGGTAGTGGTACAGGCAGAAAAGAGCTCGATGGAGCTATCGCTCGATAAGCGGATTTTCAACGTAGGGAAAGACCTGGCCAACGCTGGGGGCAATGCCACGGAAATTCTGAGCAATATCCCCTCGGTGACCGTAGATCCCGAAGGGAACGTCAGGCTACGCGGCAGTGGGAACGTCCGTATTCTGATCGACGGCAAACCTTCCGGTCTTGTGAGTATTAAGGGCGGCTCGGGTTTGCAGCAGTTGCAGGGTAGCATGATTGAGCGCGTGGAGATCATCACCAACCCTTCGGCCCGCTACGAGGCGGAGGGTATGGCGGGTATCATCAATATTATTCTGAAAAAAGAACGTAAGGAAGGTTTCAACGGCTCATTTGAAATCATCACCGGGCAGCCGGTCAACTACGGCGGGGCCGCTAACCTCAACTACCGCCACCGAAAGGTGAATTTTTTCATCAATTACAGCCTGGCCTATCGCATACAGCCCTACCGGAGTTCACTTTACCAGGAAGTATACGACACGGATACCACTTTTTACTTACAGCAAAATAACACGGGGCGCATCCGGGGCTTTAACCAGAACATTCGGGGAGGGCTGGACTATTTCTTTACCGAAAAAAGTATTCTGACGGCGTCCTATTTTTTTCAGCGGAGCGATGTAAACCGCATTACCAATATTACCTACCGTGACTACCTTTTCTCGACGGCTAAGCAGAACCTGCTGGGTACTACCTACCGCCGGCAGGACGAGGACGAAAAGGAGCCGAAATCTGAGTACGTACTGAGCTACAAGAAGCTTTTTATGCGCAAAGATCACGAGCTAAACGCCGAAGTGCGGTTTCAGGACAACTGGGAGCGGTCGGATCAGATATTTACCCAGCGTACAGAACTACCGGATGGAACGGTAGATCCAGCCCGCAACCAGCTGCAGCAGGCCCTGAATGATGAGTACGAAAAGCTGTTGCTGTTTCAGGTAGATTACACCCAGCCCATCGGCGAGAAAGGAAAGTTTGAGTCGGGTCTGCGAACCAGCTTCCGCGATATGGTAAACGACTTCGTGGTCAACGACCGGAACGAGTTTGGTGCCTGGGTACCTTTGCCCAACCTGCAGAACTATTTCATCTACAACGAAAATATCCACGCTGCCTACGGCATTCTGGCTAATAAGGGAAGTAAGTTTTCGTACCAATTGGGGATACGGGCCGAGTATACCGACGTGAAGACTACCCTGCGCGAAACCAACGAGGTAAACCCCCGTCGCTACGGCAATCTGTTTCCGAGTGCGCACTTTACCTACAACCTGCCCAAGGAAAATGCCATGCAGCTCAGTTATAGCCGCCGGGTGCAGCGGCCAGTCTACAATGATCTGAGTCCCTTTATGACATTTTCGGATAGCCGTAACTTTTTTAGCGGCAATCCCAACCTGAACCCTGAGTTTAGCCACGTAATGGAGGTTGGGCACATCAAATACTTCGACAAGGGCTCGTTCACATCGTCTATCTACTACCGTATGACCGACGGCAAAATCGAGCGTATCCGGTTGGTAGACGAGACAGGCTTCTCAGTGACGCAGCCGGAAAACCTCCGCTCCGAAAATGCCTACGGGATAGAATTCACGAGCTCTTACGCGCCGGTAAAATGGTGGAAAAACGATTTTAATTTCAACTTTTTTCACGCCAATATTGACGGAAGCAATATTCTGGACAGCTACAAAACCGAAACGTACAGCTGGTTTGCCCGGCAGACGTCCCGGTTTAGCCTGCCGCATAGCATCGACATGCAGCTGCGCGCAAACTACGAGGCTCGGCAAAAAACCGTTCAGGGCGTTCGCAAAGGACTGTTCTATCTCGACCTGGCTATGAATAAAGATATTCTGAAAGGCAGAGGTACCCTCAATTTGGCGGTACTGGACGTTTTCAACTCGCGCCGGTTCCGGACAATTACCGAAGGACCTAATTTTTATACGGTAGGCGACTCGCAGATGCGCCTGCGGCAGGTAAATTTGACCCTCAACTATCGGATCAACCAGGCTCCAACGGCCAACAAGGCAGAATAGGAGGGCCTGTAAGTGTAGTGGGTATTTAAAAAAAAGCCTGCACCGGGCAATCATCCGGTGCAGGCTTTTTATTTGTCAAAGCACTTCCAGGGCCTGTTCCAGATCTTTGATCAGATAGTCGGCGTCTTCCAGACCTATGTAAATCCGGGCCATGCGGTGCCGCTCGATGCTGGGGTCAAATGACTCGGGAGGCATCCCCCCGGCTTGCGGCAGGATCAGTGACTCGTGCCCACCCCAGGAAACCGCCACCAGAAAATGTTTCAGCGAAAAGGTGAACTGCTCGATACTGGCGTAGGTGTCGGCTTTCAGCACGATGGTCAGCAGCCCGCAGGCGCCCGTCATTTGCTTGTGTGCTAGTGTGAGCTGCGGAAAATCCTCGTCGAAAGGAAATAACACCCGGTCTATTTTTGGGTGCTGTTTCAGGTAGGTCAGCACCTTTTGGGTGGACTGTGTAATGCGGTCCAGGCGCATGGGCAGGGTGCGTAGTCCCCGTAGTAGCAGCCAGGCGTTGAAGGGAGAAATCAGGCTACCGGTATTGAGAGCCTGCTCGTCAAAAATCTGTTTGATTAGTTTTTTGGAGCCGGTTAGTACTCCCGCCACCGTATCGCTGTGGCCTCCTATGTACTTGGTAGCCGACTGCAGGCTCAGGTCAATACCCAGGGCGTGGGGTTTTTGGTACAGGGGAGTGCAGTAGCTATTGTCGATGATGGTAATGATACCCCGGCTTTGGGCAAGCTGTGCAATCGCCGCCAGGTCCTGCAACTCGTAGGTGAGGGTATTTTGTCATTCGAGGTAGATAATGCGGGTTTCGGGTCGAAGCGCGTTCTCGAAATTTTCCAGCAGGGTACCATCCACATAGGTGGTAGCTACCCCAAACCGGGGCAAAATATTGTCAAACATCTTCCAGGCCCAGGTATAGGGCTTCTGCACCGACACAATATGATCGCCTGATTTGACCAGAGCCAGCACCGCGCAGAAGATGGCCGATGCGCCGCTATTGAGCACCAGGGCATCTTCGGCCCCGTCCAGCGCCGCCAGTTTTTGCCGGAGAATATCTACCGTGGGGTTGATGCCCCGTGTATATACATAGGTAGACATCTCGTCGGCAAAAGCAGCGCGCAAATCGGCGAAGGAAGAAAATGCAAAGTTGCTCGTTTGGATAATAGGCGGAGCTACCGCGTTGAAGTACTGGGCGCGGTCTTCGCCGAGCTCGTTCAAAATGTAGGAAATATCCATAGGATCAGAAAAAATGGGCTGCACGGACACCCTCGTCCCGCAAGTCGGGGCAAGATAAGGAATCGGAGGAAAGCGGAAAAGTCTGCCGGCAGATTGTACGCCTATTCTTCCAGATTGGGTAGAGCGATATTCTCAATCTGGAAATTTTCGAAAGCTTTTCGGGATACGATCCCTTCGCGCACCGAATGCTCGATGGCTTCGCTGCTGTGGGAAAAATAGCAAACCCGTACCCCCAGGTTTTCGATATTGGCCAGTCGCTCGGTTACCTCGGTTTTAGGTTGTTTGCGGGTTTGGCGAATGTAAATAGCCTTAATGTTTTGGGGGAAAATCTTGCAGATATTTTCGTAGATTACCGGATCGTGCTGGGAATCATCACCGAGGAGGATAAATGTATTTTTAGGATAAAACGTGATGATATGCTCGATCTTGGTCTGCTTATGTTCGTGGGAACCCGAGCCGGTCATCATAAAATCACCCAGACTATTCTTGATTTTTTTTAGTTTAAGCACCGCCAGGGGTAGGTCGTGCTTGAGAATGAACCGGTTGATGTAGTCATAGAGATTCCATTCGCTGCTCGATACGTAGAAAAACGTATTCTTACCAGCGTTATCTTCGGCTTTTCCGGCCATACTCAATAGCTGGTAGTGCTTGGCGACGTCTTCGAAGGGGGTTCTCGCTTCTACGTTTTTGGTGAGCATTACGTAGAGTTTTTTCAACATATTGCTGCTATACGATACCAGGAACGTGTCGTCAATATCAGATATGACAGTATACCCGCCGCGGCTGGGCACCAGAAGCACATCCTTCCGCACCAGGGTGACATCCTCTCCGTCAATATGGTCGTCGAGCGTTACGGAAAAGTTATGCCAGCCGCTGCTCAACTCGTTGGAAATTGGGATTGCAAAGCGAAAGTAGCCATCAGACAGGGTGCGGGTTTCGACTTTCAGATCGCCAAATTTGAAAATAATCCGGGCGTTTTCAATGGTTTTGACGGTAAAAAGGCGGAAAATTGACCTGACGTACCGAAAGCCTTTTCGATCGTACAGGTCCTGGGAGGAGGGGTACCGGCGAAAGACATGCCCGGAGACCACTACCTCTTGTGTATTTGCGTAGCCTCGGTATAATTTTAGTTCATGAGAATGCATTGTAAAGAAATAGATGATTGTCGGTGCTACTAACCTATGAAAAGGATATGCCAATACCAAAAAAAGTACTGCTTGTGGTGAATCCCATTTCGGGGGATGAGGATAAGGATGAGCTGATGGAGAAGGTCAGAACTCTGGCCCATCAGCGGTCTTTCTCCCTATGCGAATACCTGACCGATGGTACCCACGACCGCGCCCAAATCACGCAACTTTTGGAAGAGTTTGTCCCCGACCGGGTGCTGATTGCCGGGGGAGACGGTACCATCAATATGATAGCAGACATTGTGCGGGAGCACTCGGTAACGATTGGCTTGCTGCCGGCCGGCTCGGCCAATGGCCTGGCCAGAAACCTGGGTCTGCCCGAGGAACTGGACGAAGCCCTGCGGATTGCGCTGGGAGAAAACATAGCTGCCATGGATGGCATGCTGCTCAATGGCAGGCTGGGGCTACACCTGAGTGACATGGGACTCAACGCCCGGCTGATAAAAAACTACGAGGAAGGAAAAGTACGCGGCAAATGGGGGTACGCCAAAGAGGTGATTCGGACGTTGACCGAGCACGAGCTTTTTCAGGTCCGGATCCAAACCGATACGGAAGAGTTTGAGACCGAAGCTACGATGGTACTATTTGCCAACGCCACTATGTACGGCACGGGGGTGGTCATAAACCCACACGGCGATTTGTGCGACGGGAAGTTTGAGGTCATCGTGGCCAAGCGGTTTGATGTCATCGAATTGGCAAAGATTATTGCCGGCAGCAAAGAACTCGACCCCGATGTCGTCCGGATTTGTAGCACCACCTCGGCCGTGGTGGAGTGCCTGGAAAGAAAAGGTCTATTTCAGGTAGATGGAGAATATGTGGGCGAAGTAAACCGGGTACGGGCGCAAATTTTGCCCAAAATGCTGACTGTGGCCGTTCCGCGGGTCGAATCTGGCGTGGGTGTGTTGTAATGGGTGGCGGTAAGTGATTACCTTTGTGCCTGATTCAACCGGTGACCCATGGATGTACAACAGATCAGAGAGTACCTCGACCGCCACGATGGTCAGAAAATAAAATTTGCCTTTGCGGATATCGATGGGGTACTGCGTGGTAAGATTATTCACCGGAAAAAATTCCTGGAAGGCCTGGCCGAGGGCTACGGCTTTTGCGATGTGGTGTTCGGATGGGATAGTGCCGACATACCCTACGACAACGTAAAACTGACGGGCTGGCATTCGGGCTACCCCGATGCGCCCGCTCATATAGACCTCTCAACCTTCCGGACAGTACCCTGGGAAAACAATATCCCCTTTTTTCTGGCGGATTTCAGCGGCACGCAGGCCGCAGGACTTCCCGCCTGTCCGCGGAGTTTGCTGAAACAAATTGTGAAGCAGTGCACCGACCTGGGTTTTCACGCCGAGTACGCCCAGGAATTTGAATGGTTCAATTTTCGCGAAACACCCCATAGTTTACAAGAAAAAGACTTCCGAAACATGCAGCCCCTCACCCCGGGCATGTTTGGGTACTCTTTACTGCGCCCCTCGGCCGAAAGCGGTTTCTTTCATGACCTTTTTGACCAGCTCACCGCCTTTGATATTACTATCGAGGGGCTGCATACCGAAACCGGCCCTGGTGTGTACGAAGCAGCCATTGAGCACGACGAGGTACTTCGTGCGGCCGACAAGGCGGTGTTGTTCAAAACTTCGGTGAAAGAGATTGCCTACCGCCACGGACTGGTAGCGACTTTCATGGCCAAGTGGAACGCCGACCTGCCGGGCTGCAGTGGCCATATTCATCAGAGCCTCTGGACGCCCGATCGGAATCAGAATCTTTTTTACGATGAGAGCGACCCCGACAAGATGAGCCTGCTCATGCGGCAGTTCATAGCGGGGCAATTGCATTGTCTGCCGTATATATTACCTATGTTTGCGCCCTCCATCAACAGCTACAAGCGGCTGGTAGAGGGAGCCTGGGCACCTACCACGCTCACGTGGGCAGTAGGTAACCGCACCACGGCTCTGCGTATCCTGAACGACACCTACGACCATACCCGGGTTGAGCACCGGGTAGCCGGTGCCGATTCTAATCCCTATCTGGCCATTGCGGCCGCGCTGGCTTCCGGGCTGTACGGCATTCGCCATCAGATGGAGCTTACCACCGAAGCTACCCAGGGAAATGGCTACGCCGACAAAAAGAATGGCGTGTTACCCGCCAACCTGTGGGAAGCCACGCAGGCTATGAAGTCAAGCCCGCTGGCCGTAGAGCTGTTTGGCGAAGCCTTCACGGAGCATTTTGTGGCTACCCGTGAGTGGGAGTGGCGGCAGTACGTACGGCAGGTCAGCGACTGGGAACTCCGGCGTTATTTTGAAATTATCTAGCTACTCTATCAGTATTCTAAAACATACCTATGCGTTTAGTCAATTACCCTGCGATCATCGAGGAGGCCTGGGCGGGGTTTGATGCCTCCAAAAAGATTGTGAGTATCGAGGATATCAGCGCCAAGGTCTCTACCAACCACGTATTTCGGATACAGCTCGACAATGACGATCAGGTTATTGCCAAGCTTTCTTATTTTGGCAAATACGAGCATTTTCGGGAAGACCACCGAATCATCCACGCACTCTCCAATAACCTGCTTTATCCGTTCGAGAATGTGCTGGCAAAATCGCTCGTCAAGAACAATCAGGTGTATACCTACCGCTACCAGAAAGGGCTCGTGGATACCTGGGTAGTATTTTACAACCCCATTCGAACGAAGGAAAAACTCCCCCGGCGGCTCAACGAAGAGCAGATCAAACTGCTGGCGGTACAAGCGGCCAAATTCCACAAGGCGTGCTTCCGTACCAATAGCGTATTGCCCAAATCCTCCAAAAAACTGCGGACGGATATTCAGGAACTGCTGGACATCCTGGATACCGAAACCGGGGAGTTTGAGCACCGGCTACACGTCGAGTTTCTAAAAGAGCAGTGTGCTATTTTTCTTAAAAACACCCAGAAACTGAATGTCATCCAGTTTGACCTCCTGCCCGTGTTTGTGGACTGGAATATTGGTAATTTCTCGGTAAATGAAAATTTTCAGCTGTATTCCCGCTGGGACTACGATTGGTTTCGGGTCTCGACGCGTATCATGGATTTTTACTTTTTCAGTCGGGTAGTCTCCTACATCGGCGACCGGACGGTATTCAGCTATGTTATCGGGCCACTGATGGAAGATCGCTTTATGCTCTTTCTGGAAGAGTACCACAAGGTATACCCCCTGACGGAGAACGAAATACGGTTTATCCCGGAAGCTTACCGTTTCTTTATTCTAAATTACGTGATCAAGTACGGACGGTATTTCTTTCATCGCACCTTTGCTATTAAGCTGCAAAAGGAAGCCTACGAGATTTATTTTCCCTCGATTGAGACATTTGACGCCGCCAAGATCCTGCGTATCTTAGGCATTTGAGCCATTTTATCCTTATAACCTCCCAACCTAGCCCTATGCAAACGGACAATTTCAAATCTGTGGTTTCCAAGTACAATGTGATTTTTTTTGATGCCTTTGGGGTACTCAAGACGCACAACAGCCTGATTCCGGGAATTGAAAAAACCTTTGCCTACCTGCGCGAAACCAATAAGGATTTTTACGTCCTGACCAACGATGCCTCCCGCAGCCCCGAAGAACTGGCGGCTTCCTACCACCGGCTGGGCTTGATGGATATTCAGCCCGAAAGTATTATCTCCTCGGGCATGCTGGCGCGGGAGTACCTGGGGTTGAAGGTATCCGACGGCACGGTGGTCTATTTGGGCACCGAAGAGTCGGCGCATTACCTGCAAACGCTGGGACTGAAAACGCTATCCATCCGGGACCTGGACCTCGACAATATCGGGGAAGTAAATGCCCTGGTGATGCTCGACGACGAGGGCTTTGACTGGAACGTACACCTGAGCAAAACAGTCAACCTGCTGCGTCGGCGCAATATTCCGGTAGTGGTGGCCAACACCGACCGTACCTATCCGATGTCTTCCAATCATGTAGCTATTGCGATTGGCGGGGTAGCTGATATGATCGAAAATATCGTGGGCAAGCATTTTATCCGCTTTGGTAAGCCCGACGCCCAGATGTTTATCTTTGCCTACGAGCACATCAAAAACTATCCGGCGGTGGGTAAAAAGGAAATTTTGATGGTGGGTGATACCCTGCACACGGATATTCTGGGCGGAAACAAATTTGGGCTGGATACCGTGCTGGTGCTGACCGGCAATACGCAAGCCGAAAACGTGGAGGTGAAGATTCAGAGTACCGGCATCATTCCTACCTATATCTGCGAGTCGGCGGTGGTTGAATAAAGTATAGTTCAGGGTTCAGAACTATAAAAAAACATCATACACAAATAGCGTAGCATCATCGTCGTCCGGGACGAAGTAGGCGCGCAAGCCGGTGGCGGTACTTTCCAGCCAGAAGGGGTTCTGGGTCATGGGACGGCCCGAAGGGGCCCAAAGTTTTAATGGTACCTGATGCACCGGTTGATGGGTACGGAGGTCTATTAGTTCCAGGCCTCCCAGCCGGAAGGTGGTGCTGCCGTTGGGGTAGCTTTTCAGGCCACCGCAAAGCATCAGGTGATTTCCCGCGTAATGACAGTCCTGGTAATCAATGTAGTAGGAGGGATTAGGCGTCTTTCGGGCCGTGCCGGGTTGTACCATCTGTTTGCCTGTCGGGGGCAGCTTCCAGTCGTAGTAGGTACGTGAGCCCCAGCTTATGGCGTGCAGGGTATTGCTTTTGGTGTCGTGCACAATTCCCCCCAAATGATCTCCAAACCGCAAAATTTCCGTGACCGCCAGCGTGGCGGGGTCAACCTTGTACACAATGGACCGACTGTCGGGCCGGTATTCGGCTACGGGTACCCATATGAATTCGCCATCGTAGTCAATGCCGCCGGGGTGGTAGATGAGCCCTTCACCTAGCTTCAGGTCCGCCAAAAGGGTACCTTTTTCGTCAAACTTAAACAGATGCCCCACGCCCCGCCCCGCCGCACGGTCGATGACTTCCACTGAGGACAGATAAAAGTAGGGGCCAATTTTTACCATCCCCTGCGGGTGATGCGCCGGGAAGTCCAGAGGAATTGCCGCCCGCTGCTGCCAGCGGGTCGTATCGCGCAGGAGTCGGAATTTCTGGCTTAGGTCAGCGGTATCCTTGGTAGCTTTTTGCCCCAGGCAGCTTGTTGAAACTATCAGAAATACCGCCAGCCACCAGGGAGAGGCCGCCCAGTTTTTTACTCGTCCTCTTCGATTAATCGGCATTGAATGGTAAGTTGGTGATTTTGCAGGGTACTCATGTTTTCCGACAGGAGATCGCAATCAAGAATGTTGTCTTTACTGGCCTTTCTGCCACTGTATACATTGACAAGCAGCCGGATGTCTTTTTCGGCCAGAGAGTCGTAGGCAGAGCGCGGAAATTTTAGATTGTCAAAGCGGGCAATGCGGGTGTCTTGTAGTTCTACTTCGCGGCTCACCAGCCCTATTTCTCCCCCGTTGGTGCGGTATGCCTGCGTGGTATCTTTCGGAGCGCCCGTCAGCGTCACGCTGACCATCAGGGTCTCCTCGTCGGCTATTATCTTGGTATCGGCCCGGACGGTCAGGTCCAGGCGAATTTCAAACGGGCGAACTACCACCGAATCTCCCTCGACGGATAGATAATTGGGCATAGCCAGAGTGTCACTTTCGGTACTGAGCGAAAGGCGGTCCTCCTTTTTTTCGGACTGACCGCAGGATACCAGAAAAGTAAGTGCGAACAAGCAGGGCAATAGCTTTGACATGGGGAGCCGATAGTTTGACAGTTGATTTTGGAAAGTAGCAACGACAATCATACCACCGGCCACTGCCAGGGTGTCCGGTACTTTGGCCGGATCAGCGCGTTGGCCGCGGCGTTCTCCCCGAAGTTGCGGGTAGCTTCGTTCCAGTTGAGCTGGCTGCGGGTGAGCAGGGCGATGTTGCCCATGTGGGCGCAGGTAGCCACCAGGGCTCCGTTCTCGATGGGGCAGTTGGGGTCTTTACGGGTTTTGATGCACTCGATAAAGTTTTTCATGTGCTCGGCGTGGTAGTCGCGGCCGGGCTGCGGGGGAATTTTGGCCACTTTGAAGGCGGTGCCCGATTCGGCCAGCTCGGGAAATACCTCCCAACCGGAGCGGTCGATGACCAGGGTGGCATCGTTGCCCACAAAAGCCAGTCCGTAGGGCCGGCCGTAGGGGCCGCTTTGTATTCCCGCCGTATGCTCCCAGTTGACGGTAAAGTCCTTGAACTGGTAGTTTACGTTCATAGTGTCGAAGGTCTGATGGGCATGATCCGGAAAGGCAAAGTTGCCCCCCGAGGCCGTCACGGATAGCGGCAGGGTTTTGGTGTCCTTAGCCCATAGGGCCATATCCAGCAAGTGTACGCCCCAATCGGCAAGTAAACCCCCGCCGTAGTCCCAAAACATCCGCCAGGAACCGTGAAACCGGGCTTTGTTGAAAGTGCGATCCGGCGCGGGGCCCAGCCACATATCAAAGTCTACCCCCGGGGGTACGGGCGAGTCGGGTACCATGGGTTGGCCTATTCCGTACCGGAAATTCCCCCACACATTTACCTTGCGGAGCGTACCGATGGAGCCGCCCCTGATGTAGTCCATGGCTTTTTGCCAGTGATCACCGCTGCGCTGCTGCTGTCCCACCTGCACCACGCGCCCGTATTTGCGGGTAGCCTGCACCATCAGGTCACACTCACCGATGCTGTTGGCCAGGGGCTTCTCCACGTAAACATCTTTTCCGGCCTGGCAGGCCGCCACAAACGGCAGGCAGTGCCAGTGGTCGGGAGTACCGATGATCACGGCATCAATACTTTTATCGTCCATTACCCGCCGGAAATCCTTCACTAGCCGGGGTGCCTTGCCTTGCGTGCGCTCCACATCGGCCGCGCGGCGGGCCAGTACGGCATCGTCGATGTCGCAAAGTAAGGCACATTCTACGTTAGGTACTTTCAGGGCGTTGTTCAGATCGCCGTAGCCCATGCTGTTGGCCCCGATCAGGGCCACAACGATTTTGTCGTTGGCGCTGCCCGAGGGGCGCGAGAGAGCGGGGGCGGCAGATAAACCGGAAAGTCCGGCAGCAGCGGCGAGCCGGGTGGTGTTGGTCAGAAAAGTACGGCGGGAAGTAGGCATGTGAATTCTTTCTGTAAAAAAGTAGGGTAAGGAGTCATTTCTACCCTGCTTTGTTTATGTTGGCTAAGTGACTTATCCAAAATGTCAATCAGCTGAGGTGTTGCTTTATGCCACCAGGAATTCATGTATTTATTTTTAGGTGTGGGGGGATTTACACAGTAGGTTGACTAGCCGCTGAGTAGTTGAATTTAGAATAGGAAGGTTGCAACTGGCGGATTTTCATATAGATAGGTACGTTAGTGAGGGATTTTGAAGAAAATGCGTCGCGCCCGGACGGTTGAGAGGGGCGGAGTGGTCTGCTTTTTTTGGGAATATAGTGTAGTATGAATTCTGCACAGACTTAAATTATTGACCATTAAACAACTAATAAAATGAATAGTAACACAAAAGTAGTCTTGGGTACACTCGGAGCGGCATTGGCTGGGGCGGCCGCCGGCGTACTCTTAGCACCCAAAAAAGGTACCCAAACCCGTGAGATGATCAAGAAGAAATCAAATGACCTCAGCTCGAACGCCCGGCAATCATTGGAAAAAGGCTACGAAAAAAGCAAGCAAAATATAAATAGCCTGACAGAGAAAGTGAAAAATAGCTTTGGCTCCAACGGGCAAAGCAAAAACTCGGAGTACACACACACCAGCAAGTACTCTCAAAGTGAAAGCGATGCTACCAATTTGGCCTCCACAGCCACCGCGGCCGGTACAAACCGTGGCACTATGGGGACGGCTAACCCAGGAGCCGGTACAACGGCAAATCGCT